>JAGHSX010000171.1 GCA_018065645.1 Candidatus Scybalousia scybalohippi | reverse complement strand
TCAATACTTAGAATATATAAATTTGTAAGACATAGAAAACATCAAAACACTTCTAAAGAATAGGTATGAGATAAAACCTAGCCAGAGAGCATTGTTTGTCTGCCCACCCAAAAAGAATATAAGGAAGAAAGAGGCTGTAGCTACAAACATAGCATTTCTCATAATTACTGATTTTATCATTCCTATAAGTATTCCGTCAAACAGGAAGGCAAGGAATCCCGCAAGTGGAATAAGTATAGTCCACAGAAGGTATTTTCTTGAGGTTTGTATAACGTCTTGCTGATTTGTTAGTAAAGAAAGAATATCTTGTGAGAAAAATCCATACACAATCATACATAATCCTGCCAAAACTACACCCCATAGTATTACAAGGTTGACTGTTCTTTTCAAGGATTGTTTATCTCCAGCACCGGAAAATCTTCCACACAAGGATTCTGATGCATAAGCAAATCCATCCATAAAGTAAGAGAATAAGGAGAATAATTGCATTATCAGAGTATTAACAGCCAAAAGAGGATATTCCATCTTGGAAGATGCAATGGTAAAGTATGTAGTAACAGCAATAATGCAAACAGTTCTAAGGAAGATATCTCCATTTACCTTGAAGAAAACTTTCATTTTGCTCATAGAAATGGCTCTGGAAAGCGAAGGCGCGAAAGTCTTTTTGTATTTTCTAAAGAATATAAACAAAGTTGTCAATAGTCCACTATATTGTGCAATTACGGTAGCATAGGCAACACCATCTATCTTCATTCCAAGGTGCATTACAAAGAAGATGTCGAATACAATATTGACTACATTTATCATAATGGAAATCCACATAGGGGTTTTGCTGTCCTGCATTCCTATAAACCAACCTTTCAAAGCATACATTCCTAAGGTTGCAGGGGCAGCCCAGATTCTTATGTAGAAATATTGCAGAGCAAAAGACATTACATTGTTTCTGTCTTCTATCACCAGAGAACATAATTGCGCTATGGGATACTGAAGACAAAGTAGGATAAATGCAGCACTTATTGCTATGAATACGCTTCTAATAAGTATGTCTATCTGCTCGTTTTTGTCTTTAGCACCATAGGCTTGGGCCGTAAAGCCACTGGTACCCATACGAAGAAAGCCAAAGTTCCAATAGATAAAGTTGAAAATCATACTTCCTATGGCTATGGCTCCTATATAGTCTGCTTGCATTCCACCATTAGAAATGTGACCTACAATAGCAGTATCAACCATGCCCAATAAAGGTACCGTTATGTTGGTAATAATATTGGGAATGGTTAAATTTATGATTTTTTTGTTTAATTCTCTATTGCTTAGCATTAGAAATTATATTCTTGAAATATTTTAGATGCCAAAGTATATGAATAATACAAATAATGGTCATAGATACCCCGAAATCTACGTGGTGAACCATTATACTCATATAATCAAAACTCCAACCATATATTTTTGCTATGGCTACATATAATCCTAATAAACAGGATACAAGACAAGTAATCAGAAGAATGCAATTCCACAATCTTCTATGGTTTACTTTTTTTATCTTCTTTTTCCAAACCAATAAAGAAGATAAAGCATACAAAACTAACGTTGTAATGCATATTGGCCAAAAGTGTTTTTTGTAGCCAGAAAGTTTTTGTTTTACTATAGGTGTTGTGTCTGTAAATGTAGAAATTTCCTGTGTGACAGATTCTGTTTCAGCTTCAGCAATATTTGATTCTGTTTCGCTAAAACTTGGTTTTGTTTCAGTATCTCTTCGTTCTATTTTGTTATTTTCTCGTTTTTTAGAAGTAGTCTCCTTTTTAGAACGTTGAGCCTTGGCTTCTTCTTTCTTTATGATAGAAAAATCACAAAAACCATCGCCGTTGTTGTCATTGAATGCTCCACAATATCCTGTGCAGTTCTCTCTGCCACCCATGGGACATTGTTCTACTTGAGCAAAGCTTAATAAAAAAGCCGCCACAAAGACGGCTAGACAAAATATCTTCTTCATTGTTGATTATTTCTTGTCACAACAAGATTTTTCTGCTTTTTTATCTGCGTGTTTGTCGCAAGCTTTTCCTTCATGTTTGCAAGCATGTTTAGCTTTCTTTTCTTTGTCGCAACAAGCTTTTTCTGCAGCTTTTTTATCTGCATGTTTTTCACATTTGCCTTCGTTTTTGCAAGCGTGTTGTTCTTTGCCTGCTTCGTGTTTACAAGCATGTTCTTTAGTTTCTGCTTGTTTTTTGTCGCATTGGCCACAATGTTTGTGTTCTCCTTCTTTCTTAGAACATTCAGCTTTCTTTCCTGAAAGTTTGGAATAGTCGCAAAATCCGTCAGAGTTCTTGTCTGTAAATGTTCCACAAAAACCTGTACAATCCACTCTGCCACCCATAGGGCATTTGTCTGTTTGTTGTTGTGCAAAGCAAGCTAATGTAAATATCATGCTAGCAACTAGTAAAAAAACTTTCTTTTTCATAGTGTTATTAAATTTTTAATTTTTGCAAAGATACGTATTTTTTTCAGTCTGCAAAAATAATACCAAAATTATCTTGAGATAAAACTCTTTTTGCAATATGAAAAATATTTGTTATCTTTGCAGATTGATTTTAAAATAGAAAAAATAAAGAAAAACTAATAAAATGGATAAAAAATCGATAATAGGTCTTGTACTTATATGTTTGGTGTTTGTAGTTTTTGGAATAGTCAACAGACCAACAAAAGAGCAGATAGCAGAACAAAAGAGATTGCAAGACTCTATTGCTAAAGTACACGCAAAGGCTAATCAAAGCAAGTCTGCCAACCAAGACAATACTTTGGATGCAGATGAATTGAGTTTGGATTCATTAAAAGTCCTTTCACAAGGAAATGATTCCATAAAACAAGTTTTAAACAATACAATAAAGGAAAAGTATGCTTCATTTGCTTCTTCTTCTATAAGTGATGAACAGAAAGTTGTATTGGAAAATGATGTTTTCAAGGTAGACCTTTCATCAAAAGGTGGTATGGTTAAGCAAGTGAGTCTTAAAGACTATACAATCTATGGTGGAAAAGAACAGGTGAAATTCTTTACACAAGATGGTAATTCATATGGGCTGCATTTGTCTATAGGAAAGACTGTTGTAAATACAGAAGATTTACATTTCAAAGTATTTGTAAACAATAAACTATACACTTCCAATGAACCTATAAAAGTTTCTGGAAAGGATTCTGTTGTTGTTTCATTTCGTTTGATACCAGATAAAAATGATACGCTAAACATTTCGGATCAGGATTACGCAAAATCTGCTAAACAATATATAGAGTATCGTTACACATTACGTGGAGATGATTATAGACTGGGATACAAGATTGCATTCAACAATATGCAGGATGTTTTGAAGGGAGAGAATAGCATAGAAATGCAGTGGGATTCTCGCCTTAAACTGAAAGAAAAGGACAAAAAAATAGAAACTCAAAACTCTACAATATATTATATGCTTTCAGAGGACGTTGAAAACCTTAAAGAACAAGGAAAAGACGACAGCGTTTCTGAATCTAGCAGTATTCCTATCAAGTGGATTTCATACAAGCAACAATTCTTCTCAACTATACTTATTTCAAAATCCAATGCTTCAAACTTCAATGCAGCAACCATGGTTACAAGTACAGATAGCGCTGCATCTTGCATAAGAAATATGCACTCAATAATGGATTTGAATTACTCTCCAGACAAAGCTTACCAAGAATATGACTATGATTTCTTCTATGGTCCAAACAAATACAGAATCTTCAAAGGATATGATTTGGATCTGGAAAGAACAATACCTTTGGGTTGGGGATTCTTCCTTATGCAATGGGTAAACAGATTTGTAATTATTCCTGTATTTGACTTCTTACAGAAGTTTAACTTGGGTATGGGACTAATTATTCTGTTGTTGACATTGTTGGTGAAACTCGTTTTGTTCCCATTGGCATACAAATCTTTCTCTTCTACAGCCAAGATGAAAGTTATTCAACCTGAAATAAACAAGATAAATGAGAAATATCCAAAACAAGATCAGGCTATGCAGAAACAGCAAGCAACAATGCAACTATATCGTAGAGCCGGTATCAATCCAGCTTCTGGTTGTTTGCCAATGTTGTTGCAGTTCCCAATCTTGTTGGCTATGTTCCGTTTCTTCCCATCATCAATAGAGCTGCGTCAACAGCACTTCCTATGGGCAGATGACCTTTCTACATACGATAGTATATTGGATTTCTCATTCAATATTCCTCTTTACGGAAATCACATTTCTTTATTCTGTCTTTTGATGACCATAGCTCAGTTGTTGTATACAAGAATGACAATGAATCAACAATCTCAAAACAATGCTATGCCTGGAATGAAGTTTATGATGTACTTCATGCCTATAATGATGTTGTTCATTCTTAACAATCTTTCAGCTGCATTGAACTACTATTACTTGATTTCATTGTTGATTTCTGTACTTCAGATGGTAATCATCAAGAAGACTATAAACGAAAAGAAAATACTTGACCGTCTTCAGCAAAACTCTAAGAAGCCTATGAACAAATCTAAATGGCAAAAGAGAATGGAAGATTTGGAAAAGAAAAACCGTCAGTTGATGGAAGAAAGAGCAAAACAGCAACGTAGAAGATAATAATTAAAAGTAAATAAAAACAATCAAAAAACAAACAAAGTAAAATTATGGATGCATACATGATTCTTATGATTGTTGTGTTCGTGCTAGGATACTTCTTCATAGCTACAGAGCACACTTTCAAAATTAACAAGAGCGCTACAGCGTTGTTGTTAGCAGTCCTTATGTGGACATCTTTTACTGTATTTAGTGGAGTATTCCACCCAGGTACAGAAGAAGGTCACGAAAGACTTATCTTCCACCTAGGAGATACAGCAGAAATCCTATTCTTCCTATTGGGAGCTATGACTATTGTAGAGACAATAGACCAACACGGAGGTTTCTCTATCATTACAGATAGAATTGCTACAAAGAGCAAGAAAAAACTTCTTTGGGTTATTGCCATACTTACATTCTTCATGTCTGCCGTATTGGATAACCTTACAACATCAATCGTTATGGTTGCATTGTTGAGAAAACTTATTGCAGACAAGAAAGACCGTTGGTTCTTTGGTGGTGTAGTTATCCTTGCAGCAAACGCTGGTGGTGCTTGGTCTCCTATAGGTGACGTAACTACTATTATGCTTTGGATAAAAGGTAACATATCTGCAGGTGGTGTAATTATGCAAACATTCATTCCTTCTCTAATCTGTATGGTTGTTCCTGTATTTGGAATTAGCATGATGCTTAAGGGTGAAATAGGTGATGCTTCAGCAGATAAGAAAATGGAGGTTTCAGCAGTTTCAAAACGTCAGAGCATAGTTGTTCTTTGTGTAGGCGTAGGTTCTTTGCTGTTTACTCCTGTATTTAAAACAATAACACACCTTCCACCATATATGGGTATTCTTCTTGGTCTTGGTATTTTGTGGGTTCTTACAGAACTTATGCACAAACACAATCCAGAAGTTCATCAACGTATGAACATAGGTAACATCATTACTAGAGTTGATACTCCTTCAGTATTGTTCTTCCTAGGTATCCTTATGGCTGTTGCTGCTTTGGCAGAAGCAGGTCATTTGAAACTTCTTGCAGAAGGTCTTGCTACACTAGGCGGATGGCAGGTTACAGACATCCTTATAGGTGCTCTTTCATCAATAGTTGACAATGTTCCATTGGTAGCAGCTGCTATGGGTATGTATGACATTGCTCCTAGTGGTGTTATGGCTATGGATGGTCCATTCTGGGAATTCCTTGCATACTGTGCTGGAACAGGTGGTTCTCTTCTTATCATAGGCTCTGCAGCAGGTGTTGCTGTTATGGGTATGGAAAAGATAGACTTCATGTGGTATTTGAAGAACATATCTATCTGGGCATTGTTAGGATACCTTGCAGGTGCAGGTTCTTATATACTAATGCACATGCTTCTCTTCTAAGATAGAAAGAAAATAGAGTTTAATGTATAGGTCTTGCTTCTTGTAGGCAAGACCTTTTTTTTTGTTTAAACTAGTTTGTTGGCAGAATATTTTTATATATCTTTGCATTATGAAAAGAACACAATACATAATTATATTTACTATCATTTTTTTGCTCTCTGCCTGTGCAAGGATAGTGACACCAAAGGGTGGTGATAAGGATATAACACCTCCAAGTTATAAGTCTTCAAATCCTAAACCAAATGCTCTTAATTTTCATTCCAAAGAGATAAGGATAGACTTTGATGAATATATAGTTTTGGATAATGCCAACCAGAAACTTATAGTTTCTCCTCCATTAAAGCATAAGCCAGAGATAACTTCCAAACTAAAGTCTTTATACATAAAGAATATAGATTCTCTACAAGAGAATACTACCTATATTTTTGACTTTGGAGATGCTATTACGGACTTTACCGAGGGCAACCGTCTTCCACGATTTTCTTTTTCTTTCTCTACAGGTAATACCATAGACACTATGGAATGTAAGGGAAAACTTCTTGATGCACACTCTTTGAAGGCAGCCCAAGGTAAATATGTAGCCCTATATACAACTCCCGATAAAATCTATCAGCAAAACAATCTACCAGAATATATAACCCGTAGTGATAGTTCAGGAAACTTCCATTTCTCAAATATCAAAGGTGGTAAGTATTATCTTGTAGCATATGATGATAACAATCAAAACCTAATCTATGACCTTCCAACTGAAGGTAATGGATTTCTTAGTCAAGCTATAGAAATCAAACCTCTAACTCAAGACGAGAAGAAAGATGATTTGGAAGTGCTTTTTTCAAAATCCAAGGATACTATACAGAAACTGGAAGCTTCAAAACTTTTGAACGAAAGAGAAATAATGCTGGCATTCTCTTGCCCAATTACCGACAGCTTTCATATAGAGTTTTTAGAACCTATGAAGGAACATGATGATTTTATTCTGGAAAAAATATCTACAGATACCAATGCCAGAGTGAATATTTATGCTATAGGAGACAAAATCTTTGATTCAGTAGATATGGTGGTAAGTGATAAAAATGGTTTTTCAGAAAAAGTTTCTTTGGAACAGCAACGCAGAAAGAAGAAAGAAGAACGTCGTCATTTTAGGTTTATGTGTTCTGCAACTTCTTTGCCATACTATGAAAAACTGAGTATTACCACTTCTTTCCCTATAAACGAGAAAACCTCTATGCCTATTCCTGCATGGTTGATAACAGAGCAAGATAGTATAAGTATTTCTTTCTATCAGGATTCTTTGGATATAAAAACTCTTGTGACTGACTATAGGTTGAAAGAAAATACCCAGTATCGTTTGTTTATAGATTCTTCTGTAGCCGAAAATTATAAAGGGGAGAAGAACGACTCTCTATCTATGAATATAACTACCGACTCACAAGATGACTATGGTAGATTTTTCCTAAGTCTAAGACCTCAGCAAGAAGATACTATTCAACTAATACTATCTCTTTATGATTCCCAAGGCAAGCAGATAGGAAAAGACCAGTTGGTGCAATCATTGGATAAGAAGATACTCTTTGATCATTTGAAGGAAGGCGTTTATAGATTAAGAGCTATTACAGACAATAATGCCAACGGAAAATGGGATGGAAATTCATACTTGCTGCATCAGCAAGCGGAGAAAGTACAATATTTTGATAAGCATATCTCCATACGCAAGGGATGGGATTTGGAAGAAGACTGGCATATAGAACTATAGGCCTGTAAGTATTATAGAATATAACACTCGATAGTCTTTTTATAGGAAAAAGTGGGCACCTGTTAAAAAAAAGTAGTGTCTACTTTTTCTTTTAATAATCAATAGATTAGATTGAAAAGTGAAAAACTGGACCATGTATTTATATATAATTTAAAAAAAATATAAAAAAACATTAAATAAATAGGTGTCCAGCTGTCCACTTCTCCCATATTTGAAGATGTATTCAAAAAAACGCCGTTTTAATTTTCCAACTCTTCGTTTCGCTAGCGTAACTCTTCGTTTTAATTTCGTAGCATTTGATGTTTTTATTTTTCGGAAAGGGTAATGTGATAATGGACTTTGCCAAGGTTAGGATAAATATGAGTGTCTGAGGTAGGGTAGCCGTTGACTGTTACAGACATTTTTGGACCATGGCCTGAGACAGAGATTGTGATGTCAGATCCTTGGTAGTGAATTCCGCTCAATGTACATTCACTACCATCTTGTATTCCTTTAGGGGATAGGGATATGAATCCTTCTTCATTGAAATTCAAGCCGAAGACCTGTCTTACCCATAAAGACAAATATCCTGTAGCGCACCATGTTTGATGTTCTTTCTTGTCCCATAGTGATCCGCATTGCCATCCTCCTGATGGTTCTCCTTCTATTGTATATATTTCATAGAAATTGCCTTCTCCATTTTTCATAGCTAAAGTTGCCATATTGAACAACTCTCTGTAAAACTCATCTTCTATGTTGTTTTCTGCACAACCATTGGCATAGAATGCATTGATGTGAGGCCATATCATCATATTGTGGCGTCCTGGTTTTTCTTTACTGTTTCTAGGAAAAGAAGGAGATATGCTAGGTATACCGTATGGAGTGAGAGATAGATGTTTAACCATCATTTTTGCTTGTTTCTCATCAAGAATATGGCTTAACAATACTAGACTTATACCAAGTCCTTCCTGATATTTATGACGGAAACCTTTGTGGTCTATGAGGTAATAAAATGAGTTGTGTTTTTTGTCATAGAAATTTTTAAGTATGCTTTCTTTCAAATCTTCTGCCTTGCTAAGATATTCCTGATCTTCATTACCCAAAACAATTGACATCTGGGATAATGCCAAATATGCTTGATAGTACACTATATTTGTGCTGAGACAACGTATGGAATCGCTGTGAGGATGATGAAGTACAAAAGAATCATCCCATTTCTTTTTGTCATAAACAGGTTCTGGATATGCTTCTATTCCATCCTGAAATACTGCAGGTCCCATGAAAAGATTGTATTCTTTGTCAAAGCATTGTTGCTCAAGTTCTGTCATTGATAGTTTTGCACAAGAGTATGCTTTCTCCAAAAAGAGCAGATTTGAAGTGACTTTGTAATGATTCCATGCAGCAATAGTCCATATTATCTTGTCCCAATACTGATGTCCTATTCTGATGCTGTCTTCTGTAACGCTCCACAGACTTTTCTCTGCCACTTCTGGACGAAATAATGAAACGACATTCCACGCATTTATGGAAGCATCACGTGTCCATTCTCCACCATAGCCAGCTCCTGCCTCCAGAATTCCGTTGTGAGTATTGTTGTCTATGGTCCACACTCCTAAAGTAAAGGCTGAATCAAGCATAGGATTGTTGGTATTAAGCTTTTGTGCCTGAGAGGATATGCAGAAAATGATAGCGAATAAGGCGAATGTAAGTCTTTTCATGATTGTGCGAAATATGTGTTAAAAGTTATTCTTGCAAAGGTACAGATTTATTTCATAACATGCAAAAGGATTTTTTTGTAAATAAGTTTTGGTAGAAAAAATAAAAGTTGTATCTTTGCAACTCGATTTAAAAAATTAACAATTTAAAAAAACTAAAGAAAAATGGCAGTAAAGATTAGATTACAGAGACATGGTAAAAAGAATCAACCTTTTTATCACATTGTAATTGCGGATGCTCGTGCAGCACGTGACGGAAGATTTATCGAAAAAATAGGAACTTACAATCCTTTGACATCTCCTGCAACTATCGTTGTAGATGCAGACAAAGCTTGCAAATGGATGAAGAATGGTGCTCAACCTACTGATACAGTACGTTCATTGTTCTCTTTCAAAGGTATAATGCTTAAATATCACCTACAAAGAGGTGTTGAAAAGGGCGCATTTACTCAAGAAGTTGCTGACAAGAGATTGAATGATTGGATGGCAGAAAAAGAAGCTAAAATTGCTGCTAAGATAGAAAAAGCAAAGAATGATAAAAATTCTAAGCAAAAAGAAGCTTTGAAAGCTGAAGCTGATGTTAACGCTAAGAGAGCAGAAGCTATAGCTAAGAAGAGAGCAGAAGCTGCTGCTAAGGCTGCTGAAGCTGCAACTGAAGCACCTGCTGAAGAAGCAACTACAGAAGCTCCTGCAACAGAAGAAGCTGCTGAATAGTTATCATTTCAACACAAACAAAGGGCTGTCATTATCAAGAATTTGAAAATGTCAGCCTTTTTTGGTTTTTAGAAATTTTTTAACAACAATATACGAATATATGACAAAGCAAGAGTGTTTTTATTTGGGTAAGATAGTAAAACCATTTTCATACAAAGGAGAGTTGGTGCTTTTTTTTGATGTGGATAATCCTATGGAGTATCTGGATCTAGCTTATGTTTATTTGGAAATAAATAAGCGACTGGTAAAATACGAAATAGAGACTATGCGTCCACATAGCAACAAGATGGTTGCCTTGTTTACTGATTTGACAGAAGATGAAGCTATTGCCTTGGTAGGTAGGGAAATGTATCTTCCTTTGGAATTTTTGCCAAAGCTGGAGGGAAACAAGTTTTACTATCATGAGGTTATAGGTTTTACTGTACAGGATAAAGAAAAAGGTAATATAGGTACGATAAAAGAGATTTTTGACAATATGACACAACCTCTCATGTCTATAAAGTTTGGTGAAAAGGAAATTCTTATTCCTATCATAGATGAGGTTATTAAAGAAGTGGATAGAGATAATAAAATCATAAAAATAGAGGCTCCACAAGGCTTGATAGACATATATTTGGAATAAAATTTTCTTATGTGTGTAACTTTTTGGGGCGTTTGATTGTTATACATAGAGGAACCAAGAAAAACGCAGCTTGTCTGCATAGGAGAAATAGTCTTAAAATTATTTGCTCATGTGCAAAAAAAGTTGTTACTTTGTTCTTTAAAAATCTACGGATAAAAAATAAAACAAAATAATAAAACATATTAAAAATGAGACAAAAAAGTTTATTTACACTTGCATTATGCCTAGTATTAGGCTTTGGAGTGTTTGCTCAAAAAGTTGATTTGAGCAAGGAAATGAAACTTGATGGAACAGTTCGTTATGGCAAATTGTCTAACGGTATGACTTACTACATCAAGTCAAACAAAAAACCTGAAAATCGTATAGAGTTTAGACTTGCTGTTAATGCAGGTTCTGTTCTTGAAACAGAAGACCAAAGAGGTTTAGCTCACTTCACAGAGCACATGGCTTTCAATGGTACAAAACACTATCCAGGTAACGAACTTACAAATGCTTTGCAAAAAGAAGGTATAACATTTGGTCGTGATGACAATGCTTACACTTCTTTTGATGAAACAGTATATGAATTAAGTTTACCAAATGATCCTTCAAGACCAGAACTAGTAGAAATGGGCTTCAAGGTTATGGATGGCTGGGCAAGTGCTATGCTTATGGTTGGTAAGGAAATCGATGCTGAAAGAGGCGTTATCATAGAAGAGTGGAGAGGTAACAGAGGTGCTGGTGACAGACTTCGTACAAAAACTTGGCCTATCATTCTTAAGGGTTCTAAATATGCAGACCGTCTTCCTATAGGTACTTTGGAAAACCTTCAAACATTCCCTTATTCTTCTATCCGTAATTTTTACAAGACTTGGTATCGTCCAGATAACCAAGCTGTAATCATCGTTGGAGATTTTGATGCAGATGAAATGGAACAAAAAGTAAAAGATTACTTTGAAATGACATTCACTCCTTCTACTCCATTGGAAAGACCAGAATTTACAATTCCAGACAATGACGAACCTTTGATTGCTGTTGCTACAGACAAAGAATATACTTCTACAGACATAGTAGTATTATACAAACACCCTGCTACTCCTATGAAGACTGTAGGTGATTTCCGCAACAAAGAATTGTTGGTAAACATCTTTGAACACATGCTTAACAACCGTCTTCAAGAAATGACTAGCAAGAAAGCTTGTCCATTCCTTAGCGCAGGTTGTGGTTACACTCCTACATTCATAGCAAGAAATGTTGGTGGTTATATCTTCCAAGTATCTGCTAAAGATGGTAAAGCTCTTGACGCTTTGAAAGCTGTTATGACAGAAAACCAAAGAGTTCTTCAACATGGATTCCTTGCTACAGAACTTAATCGTGCAAAAGAATCTGTTCTTGATATGTATGACAGAGCTGCTAAAGAAGCAAACAAGACAAATTCTGATGTATATGCTTCACAATATGTTTCAAACTTCCTACACCAAACTCCTATAGTAGGTGCTAGACAAGAATACCGTTGGGCTAAATCTCTTATCGAAGACATTACTTTGGAAGAAGTAAATGCTTTGTTGAAAGAATGGATAAGCGACAAAAACATCATCGCTTACGTTAATATGCCAGAAAAGAAAGGTTTGAAAGTTCCTACAGCAGATCAAATAAAGAAAATACTTACTGATACATATAAAACTACTCCTTATGTAGATACATACAAAGATGTTCCTTTCCTAGCAAGTGAACCAAAGAGTGGTAAGATAGTTTCTACAGAAGTTAACAAAGATTTTGACTTCACTACTTTGAAACTTTCTAATGGTGCTACAGTTGTATTGAAATCAACTACATTGAAAGACAACCAAATCTTGTTCAACGCTTGGAGTAAAGGTGGTTCTTCTCTTTACCCAGACAACAAGATGATGAATGTAACTATGGCTGCTAGTATGATTGATGCTTGCGGTATAGGTAACTATGACAACAACCAACTTCAAAAATTCCTTGCTGGTAAAACAATAGGTATCACTCCTTACATTGGAGAATTGGAAGAAGGATTCAATGGTTCTTGTGCTCCAAAAGATTTGGAAACATTCATGCAATACCTTTATATGTATTACACTGCTCCTAGAAAGGATAAAGAAGTATTTGAAGCAAAAGTTTCTGCTCTTCTTAGCCAGATAGCTTCATTACAAAACTCTCCAGATGTTGCATTCTCTCTACAAATGCAAAAATCTATGTATCCTAACGACAAGAGATCTATCCAAATACCTACAGAAAAACAAATCAAGTCTATGAACATCGACGAGATGTACAAAATCTTCCAAGAAAGATTCTCAGATGCTAGCGACTTCACATTTGAATTTGTTGGTAACTTCAACATGGATGAAATCAAACCTTTGATTGAAAAATACATCGCTTCTCTTCCATCACAAAACGGAAAGAAAGCTGAAAACTGGAAAGATGTTTCTGCTAAGTTTGCTAAAGGTGTTGTAGATGATAAGGTTTACAAAGGAACAGAAGACAAATCTACTATGGTTATCGCTCTAAGAAAAGACTACACTTGGGGACAAAAAGAAAACAGAGTTATCGACGTTCTTAATGAAATCCTTCAAATAAAGGTTACTGAAAAGATCCGTGAAGAACTAGGTGCTACTTATTCTCCATATATGGGTATTTCTTATGAAAAACTTCCTACACCAGAATTCTCTTTGATGGCTTACTATAGCATAGCTCCTGAAAATGAAACTAAGGTTATAGACGCTACTTGGGAAATCCTTGACAATATGATTAACGAAGGAACAACAGATACTTACCTATCAAAAGCTAAAGAACAACTTTGCACTCGTAGAGAAAAAGCTACAGCAGAAAATGGTTACTGGGCAGGTCTTATCAGAGGTCATTTAACTTATGGCACTCCTTTGACAACAGTTGATCAATACAAAGCTATGGTAAATTCTGTAACTCTTGACGATGTTAAGGCAGCAGCTGCTAAATACTTAACACACAAAGAATATGTTAAGGTTACTTCTTACCCTGAATCAATGAAGAAATAATTCTTCAAAGACATATAAAAAAGAAAGGCGCTAGTTTTTAGCGCCTTTTCTTTTTTTATAGTTAGAAATATTTTAATCTGTTGCTTTGTTTGGTAGATCTACTATTGTGTAGTTGTGACTGACAGCTGGAAGGAACTTCTCTAGAAACTCTTGAGTGTTTAGTTTTAGGGTAGAAGTGTTTACACATGGGTGACAGCCAAACTCTTTGTCTTGCATAAGATCTTTGTCTATTATCAGTCTTACTTTGTTTTCTTTGTCATTCATTAGTCCCATGGCAGATACACTTCCTGGTTTTATATGAAGAAGATTCATCATAAACTCTTCTCCTGCAAAAGACAGACGTGCACATCCCAGTTGAGAAGAAAGATATTTTGTCTTGAAAATCTTGTTACCTGGCATCATCAATAGATAGAAATCAGTCTGCTGTCTATTGCATAGAAACAGATTCTTGCATATAGGAGCACCAAGTTCTTTTTCTATGCTTTCGCAAATCTCCATATTATGAGCTTCCTCGTGATGAAGTACCTTGTAATTCATACCTATCTTGTCCAGTAGATTATATACTGCTTGTTCTGTTTCTTGATTCATCTTTATCTATATTTGTGGTCTGTTATATAAAAAAGGTGGAACTTCTCCACCTTTTAATTTTTTTCTATTTAGTAGTTGTATATGTTTTGCCAATGATATTTCAGTTGTTCTCTTGTTTGTTTCTCCTTTGGATTGTTGCCAGGTTCGTAGAACTTTTTGCCCATTAGTTGGTCTGGTAAGAATTGTTGCTGAACGAAGTTTCCTTCGTAGTTGTGGGCATATTTGTATTCTTCTCCGTAACCTATCTCTTTCATCAGTTTGGTTGGAGCATTTCTCAAATGAATAGGCACAGGCAAGTCTCCCGAGCGTTTTATCTCTGCCAAGGCTTCATCTATGGCCAAGTAGGTAGAATTGCTTTTTGGACTCGTAGCCAGATATACAGCAGTCTGGGAAAGTGTTATTCTGCATTCAGGATATCCAATATTTTTACATGCATCAAAGCATGCATTAGCCAGTAATAAGGCATTAGGATTTGCATTGCCGATATCTTCGCTAGCCAGTATTACCATTCTTCTTGCAATAAACAAAGGGTCTTCTCCAGAATTTATCATTCTTGCCAACCAGTATACAGCACCATTTGGGTCTGAGCCTCTCAAACTTTTGATAAAAGCAGAAATTATGTTGTAATGGTTTTCTCCTTTTTTGTCGTATGCGCTGAGATTCTGCTGGATTATCATGCTTACCAAGTCATTGGTAATGGTAAAGTCTCCTTGGTTTTGAGCACATACTATCTCAAAAGCGTTGAGAAGTTTTCTGGCATCTCCACCACTTATTCTTAGCAATGCTTGGGTATCCTGAAGATTTATTTTTCTATGTTCTGTTTCTTCCACATATTTCTTCGCTCTCTCCAATAGGGCGACAAGGTCGTCCTTGCCATGTTCTTTCAGTATGAATACCTGGCAACGTGAAAGCAAAGGAGATATTACCTCAAAAGAAGGATTTTCAGTAGTAGCACCTATAAGTGTTATGATGCCTCTTTCTACAGCTCCAAGCAAAGAATCTTGCTGATTTTTTGAGAAACGATGTATTTCATCTATAAAAAGTATGCAGTTGCCACCATGTTGTTTGGCAGTCTCTACAACATCTCTTACATCTTTTACTCCAGAGTTTATGGCAGAAAGAGAATAGAAAGGCATAGTAAGAGTCTGGGCTATTATGTTTGCTAGAGTTGTCTTGCCAACTCCTGGAGGCCCCCATAGAATCATAGAAGGAATGCTTCCTTTTTCTATAGAGTTTCTCAGTATAGCTCCTTTTCCTATCAGATGCTGTTGTCCCAGATAATCATCAAGAGTCTCTGGGCGAAGTATTTCTGCCAAAGGTTTCATAATCTATTGTCTATATAGTAAGAAAATAGTGTTCTGTTTGTTTATGTCCAAATCTTTTTCTTTCTTCCATTCTCTTATGGCCTTGGCCTTTATACTTTGATTTTCCAGAGTTATGTTGCTGGCTATGCATAAGAGAGTCTCATCTTTCAAGGTCTTGGTAAGACAAGAAATAAGTTTGTTGTTTCTGTATGGTGCCTCTATAAATATCTGTGTTTGGTTTTCTCTGTATATTCTTTCTTCCAGTTTTCTTAAAGCTTTCTCTCTTTCACCATCTTTTACAGGAAGATAACCTATAAAGGCGAAGTTTTGGCCATTGAATCCAGAAGCCATAAGAGAAAGAAATATGGAAGAAGGTCCTACGAAAGGAACAATATTTATTCCTTTTCTTTGAGCCAATGCTGTTACTTTTGCTCCTGGATCTGCTATACAAGGAAGCCCTGCTTCAGACATAAGGAAAATATTCTTGCCTTCCAGTATAGGCTTTAGCATATCTTCCACTTCTGTGTCTTGAGTGTGCTCGTTGAGTACAGAAAAAGAACAGGTGTCAAAATCTTTCTTGTATCCTATCTTTCTAAGGAATCTTCTAGCAGAGCGCAGTTCTTCCACTATGAAGCATTCGCATTCCAGAATACTTTCTATGTTCTTTTTAGGTAAGACTTCTTCCCAGTTGTTGTCTCCAAGTAGGGAAGGAAACAAATATAATGAAGCATCCATTTTTCTATTCTTGATTTTGAGATTGCTTTAGCTGGTTGTATTTTCTGTTTTCTTTCTCTATCTGGTGAGAGAAGGAATATGAATAGTAGAACACAAGGAAAAGCAAGCATATCATAATATCTCCTATAGCCAACATTCTATGACCAAGGAATACTATTGGCAATATTATCTGAAAGACTTTTCCTATAGTGTAGAACAATAGTCCCCATTTAAATCCTCTCCACAAAAGAAATATTCCATACAAAAGGAATAATCCTACTATGCTGCACAATAAATATAAAAGCAAGTTGCCAGAAAGGAAAAACAAAAGATTCTCCCTGTAGAAATACAACATAGTTGGCCAGGAGTTGGAGTTGATGAATTCAACAATAAATGCTCTGAAAAGCAATACAGAAAGGTTGAATGCAAAATATACAACAGCAAACAAGAGCGAAAGACAAAGCATAAGCTTCATCTTCCAATCTGTTTTTATAGACTTATCAAAAATACGTGTAAGTATTACCTTGATTTTAAAGTTCATTATTTAATCTCTATTTCATCTACAAATGTGTGAACAGGATAACCATATCCTGGGTGACCTTCTGGACACATGCCCAAACTTGGTGCAAAGATTCTAACGTATCTGTATTTTCCGTTAGAAAGTTTTGAAGATGTAGTTTTGTAGTTGACAACTTTCAAATTGTCTTTTACATCTGATTTTACAAATTCATTTTCTTCTATCTCTGTCCATGTTTTTTTATCATTGGAAACGTATGCTTTCACACTCTTTGGAAGGAATATCCAAGAACCTTCTTCATCTAGGAAGTTCAAAGAGATAGAATGTATTTCAGTTTTTTCTTCCAAGTCTAGCGTAACATCATAATCCTTGCCCAATGTTCCTACCCAGCGATCGTAACTCTTCTTGTCGCCAGTAAGACCATCAGTCAAAGGAAGACCACCGCCACCATTGTATTGAGGGTTTATATCTTTTTGTTCGTAAGATTTTCCTGTAGCCTTGTTGATATTGTATTGTGCAGACAGGATAGGAGAGAAACGATGTTCGCTCTTGTAAGCTACGGCTTTAAGTTTTGTATCTGCTGTAAGAGTGATAGGTTTTGAATAAACCTTAGACTTTCCAACCATTGGAGTGCTGCCATCTAGAGTGTAATAGATAGGAGCTCCCTCTAGTGGAGAAGAAAGAGAAAGAAGAAGTTTGTTCTTTTTCTTTTCTATGTTGGCATTTACGGCAAAGTGAGATTTTGCATAGTTCAATCCCATGGCGTCATAACAATCTAGCATAGAGTTAAGGCGTTTTACAAAGTTGTCGTAATCTCTTACATCTTTGCTGCTCCATGCTCTTTCGCTTAATGCAGCCATACGAGGCATATCGTTGTATTCCAAATTTTTTGTTTCGCCTATGTATTCTGTCCAAGTACAAGCTTGCATACCTATTATGTGTTTTGCCTGCTCTGGAGTAAGTTCACTAGGTACAGGTTCGTATGTGTAAACTTTTTTCAAAGGAGTGAAACCTCCGAAAGCTAGTGGCTCTGTAGCTGCTACTCCTTGATAGAAATTGAAATACAGATAAGCAGAAGGAACCATAATGGCATCATTACCTTGTTTTGCAGCTGCTATTCCGCCCATTTCTCCTTGCCAAGACATAATGGTTGCAGACTTTTCTACTCCTTTTTCCAAGATTTCATCCCAGCCTATCATTCTTCTACCTTTTGTTTTTAGGTAGTCTTCTACTCGCTTTGTGAAATATCCTTGCAACTGAGTCTCATCTTTCAATCCCAGACGCTTTATATTTGCTTGGCAGACATCACATTCTTTCCATCTTACACTAGGACATTCATCACCACCTATGTGAATATATTCAGAAGGGAACAAAGCACATACCTCGTCCAATACTCCTTCTATGAAATGGAATGTTTCTTCTTTGGAACACATAACATCATCAAATACTCCCCAAGTGCAAGCTGCATCATATTTGCCACCTATACAACCTAGCTCTGGATAAGCACTCAAAGCTGCCAAAGCATGTCCAGGTATCTCTATTTCAGGTATAATAGTTATGTGTCTTTGTTTTGCATATTCTACTATTTCTTTTATCTCCTCCTGAGTGTAGAATCCGCCATATTCTTTTCCGTCAAATACTTGCTCATCTACAGGAGTGTCACTATAGTGTCCTACAAGAGTTTGTTTTCTTTTGCTTCCAACCTCTGTAAGAAGAGGATACTTCTTGATTTCTATTCTCCAACCTTGGTCATCTGTTAAATGCCAATGGAAAGTATTTATTTTATGGAAGGCAAGCATATCTATGTATATCTTTATGTATTCTGCATCCCAGAAATGACGAGAACAGTCCAAATGTTTTCCTCTGTATGCAAAACGAGGGTAATCCACTATTCTGCAACAAGGTAGTTCTCTTTTGTATTCTTGATAGATTTTGTTGCCAATGCAGAAGTTTGTGCCCAACATCTGCAACAAAGTCTGTACTCCATAGAAGAAACCAGCACCAGTATTGGCTTCTATAGTTATTCTTCTCTGGTTGATGTCCAACACATAACCTTCTTCACCCAGTTCTCTCATGCATGTGAAGATAAATATGATGCTGTTGTCCATATTTGCATGAGCGTTGACTCTGCGAGTATAGACAGGATTCTCATATCCAGATATGTGAGTAGTAAACAAATCATTAAGGTATTCAGCTTCTTGACGCATGTTCTCATCTCTAGGTCCAAATATTTTTATACTTTTAGCATCGAAAGAGAATTTACCAGTTCTCATTTCAACTTTGGATGGCTGAGGTATAATATTCAAACCTTCCTGAGCCCATGCAGAGCAAAGCATTAGCAGTAGACACGCCAATAAGGCAACATTTCTTCTCATAGTTTTTTCTTATTTTTTTATATTAAGGTGCAAAGTTACAAAAATAAAGCGAACATTCCAAACCTGAGGATAAAACGAAGACTTGGGAAAATAACTCTTCATTTCGCTCCAGTAAAACGAGGTTTTATTTTTCTGCAAATCCGATTTAAAATATCTGCAAGTCCGACTTGTAATATTTGCAAATCGGACTTGCAAACTTTTACTTCTTCGTTTCAGCCTAGCAGAAGCAAGAAATAATCCTATAAAACCTTGTCTTTTTATGTCAAATTATGTTTATGCCAAATTTTTTTCGTAAACTTGCAAATCGATATTAACACTATAAAATCATAAAGATATGAAAAGAGCTGTATTAATTTTATTGTTACTTGTGAATGTATTAACGTATGCACAAGTAAGTACAAATCTTGTTGAAGTAGGAAAACAATGGAACGTATCTTGGTGGTATTTGTCTGATGGCATAGACACATATTCTTATCTAATCTCTAATGAAGATACTACTTACAATGAAAAAGTGTATTACAAGTTAAAATTTGGACACTATAGTGATTATAATTCAGAATTGGAGCAATGGGAAATTTGGAGGGATATAGATTTATAGCTTAGTGAAGAAAATGGTGTTGTATATGCGTTGACGTCTGAAGATACATCGATGAATGGAAGTCATATGGTTCAGGTTAAGTCTTCAACTACAGATTTGAAAGAATTCGTATTGTATAACTTTAATTTACAGATAGGTGACACAATAGATTATGTGACAATAGATGCGGGTTATTGGGGTATTGATTTCGAAGAATATCGTCCGTACGGTCCTTGCTATGTAGTAGCAATAGACACGATAACAACATTAGATAATATTCAACGTAAACGAATAATATTAAACCACATTGATTCCGACTATTATAGTGATGAGTGGATTGAAGGCATTGGTAGTGCGAACGAATTATTGCATGCGTTTTTACATAGACATTCTTTATTATGTGTAAAGAATTCCGATTCTTTAATTTATATGCCAGGAGGTGGTTGTTATAAGACAAGAGCAGGACTTGAGCAAGTGTCTGATGAAGCATATTTTACAATTTATCCAAATCCTACTACAAAGGATTATATAAATATTGAAAGTCCATACGAGATAGAAATAATAGAGATAAAGAATATTCTTGGAGTAAGTCAAAAGAGTTTGAGTGTAAAAGGCAAGAAAGTTATTGTTCCAATATCGGATTTGGAGAAAGGAACATATCTTGTTTCGATAAGAACTTC
>JAGHSX010000080.1 GCA_018065645.1 Candidatus Scybalousia scybalohippi | reverse complement strand
CAGATAAACAAATATCAGATTTAAATAAAGAACTTTCTCATCTAGCTTTTACTCGAAGTAATTCAGCTAGAATGTGAGAGATAGGCAGGATACTTCGTGATGATGAGAATATGAAAAACAATATTAGATTAGAACAAGAGAGAAAAAAGGAGGAAGAATATCAGAGAAGATTTAAATCACTAATAAACAAATAAATGGATGATAGACTTACGCACCTATATAACGAAATGGCTTATCGAGAAGCAGAAGAAACGACAATCGAAAGAGAAAACCAAATGAAAAGAATCGCACACGAAATAGTCCAAATTTTAATGCCTAAAAAAGAAAATGAAAACACCAACAGAAAAGATCCTGGAATACAAGAAACTGTTCAGTAAGAAAACAGTTCCAGAAAATCCAGAATTACGACTAGAAATCCTATCCATAGGAAGATACAAGAAAAAAGATAAAGTAAATTGGAGAGATGTCGCAGACTCTGTTTTTTCAGTTTATGTTAGACTTAAAAATAGCTACAAAGATAACGGATTAAGATACTGCAAATGTGTTACATGCTGAAATAAATATCTACGAAAACAAATCCAAGCATGACACTACAGAACAAGATCATGTATGAAATACAGATTCGATGAGTTTCAAGTATATCCACAATGTTATACTTGCAATGTAATAAAAAATGGTAATTATAGAGACTACAAGGTGTTCATGGATAAGACTGTATGATCAGAGATGGAAGAAATATACCGAACAGATAAATCCCTAGTAAAATACAATCAAATCCGATACGAAGAACACATCTTGAATCGATTTAATTACATAAAACCTATTCTAGATGAGATGAATTAAAACAGACTTCGAGTCAACCATCGGTAAAGTGTTCTGATGATATGAAATCATCGGACTATGAAAAAAAGTGTGAGCTTTCCAGCGACTAAAATGCAAATGCACTATCTGCTGAGAAGAAAAAGAAATTAGATGATATCACATCCTAAAATGAATGTCAGGGAGTTGCTGATGTGTAAACAAAAGGCATAAAGATATTGTGTGAAGAAAATATGGAAAACTCACTATCACCAAAGAACTAGAAAACAGAAACTGAAGAAGATACGTTGAAGCAAGATGCGAGTGCTGAAAAATAATAGAATGTAACTTCCAAAATCTAAAATGCTGACATCCAGTGTCTTGCTGATGCTATTTCGAACAAGCAATGAAACTAAGAAGAAAATACTGATCAGAAACAACAACAGAAATGAGAATCCATACCATCCGAAATGATATGCAAGCCAGAGTAAAATGAAGACATAACAAGAAATACTATTACGATAAATGAATTAAATGTGAATGGAAGAACTTCTGAGAATTCCTACAAGACATGAAAGAATCATACGACAAGCATGTTGAAGAATACTGAGAGAAAAATACGACAATAGACAGAATTAATTGTAACTGAAACTATTCCAAAGAAAATTGTAGGCGAGCAACATACAAAGAACAATATCTAAACAGGGACTGTATGAAAAACAAACAAATAATACAGTTCTCATAGCAAAAAAATACACTAAAACGAACACAGAATATACAGAGTGGATAAATTATCCACCACAATAAATAAACAATCAAAATACAGTTCAAAATCAATCAAGAAAAGCCAAACTCTAAAATGATAACAAAAGGTTATCGGAAAATGATAAAATCTGATAGAAAACAACCAGAGAAAAACTATATAAGAACTAGATTTATATCGTAACCAGAAGAACATGGCAAAGAAAGAGAGGAAAATCACAAACAAAAAGGAAGCAGAAAAAGTCTACGGTAATCTAAACAAATACAGAGAACCACGGATATACGAAATATCAGACGGAGTCCAAATCCGATACTTAAACGAAACACAATTCCAGGATGAAGAAACAGCACTAAAGATAAAAGCAGAGAAATTAAAACTGATAAACATATTCAGAAACTGGAGATAGGGAAAGGAGTGTGCCAGAGCGTGGGATAAGCAAGTCCACGTAACAAACAACCCCCCAGGTTAGATATTCCTGGAGATGTATCACTTACCACGTCCAGTTGCAACTTGCATGCAACGAAACTGTACGTACTAACTAAAGGGAGTAGCCTAAACCGCTACCCCCTTTTCAAATACCCCCATCCGATACCCCCACCATCAATCGCATAAGTCCACACAATATAAAAAAGCACAGACAACCACGACTGTGCTTCTCAGAAAATATAAGTGTTTCAAGCGAACCACATATACCATAACCAAAACGCTGTCCATCTCCAGGATCATGTCCACTGTCCACGTCCATCGGAAAGGATAGCAAAATCATTTTTAGTTAAACCACCATACAATTACAAGAGAAAAATCAAAAAAAATCTACGAACATCGATCGACCTCAAACAAGCCAAAACCCCTTTATTGTTATAGGGACAAAAAACGAAAAAAGTCTCAAAAAGTCTAGCTATTCGAAAAAAAACCAATACAACATAGACAAGCAAGCAGGGACAACCACACAACCCAGCGAGCGAATTTATACCTAACCAACAAACAACATGACAACAACAGCAGAACTAAAATGCAGCATCGCAAGCTACCAAACTGAACTCTACAAAGCACAACAAAAAGCAAGAGAACTCGAAGACCTAATGAATGATGCACAGAACCAACTAAAATTCGAAACAGCAAAAGAGAGACGAGAAGAATTCGACATGATGAAGAAATGAGCATGGGACTGCATCAAAATAGATGAGTTCACCTACGCCAGAAAAACAGAAGAATGGGAAATCGACCTCTACTACCTAAACACATACTGAAGCCTGGAAGTACATACATACGAACAACACACATACGAGAGAATGCTGGAAGCACAAATCAACGACGCCTACATGGACAGAAACTGGATATGGGAAAGCTGGGTAGAAGAAGTGAAGAACGGAGACACAGACTGCAGCCTAAACGAATACTGCAATGGACTAAGCACAGAATGGAACGAAGACGAAATCCTGGAACAGGCTCAAAAAGACCACAAAATGATGCCAGAAAAACGAAGCTACGAACTACCAGAAGAAATGACAGACGGATGCATCTGGACAGAATACGAGAGCAACACATACCAACCAATTAATTCCTAACCAACAACCACAATGAGAAAATGCGACGAATGCTGAAAAGCAATGACAGAGGGATTCTGCATCGACAACGGTGCAGAATACTACTGCACAGAAGAATGCCTGCACAAACACTACACACCAGAAGAACGGACAAACATGTACGATGACGGAAACAGCGACAGCTACCGAACAGAACGAGAAGAAGATGACGAAGAAGAATTTTAGAACCTAACCAAACCCCACATGCTAAACCACGAAGACACGGTCAGACGGCACATCATCCACGCAATCAGCAAATGCAAACGAATCACACCAGGAGAGAGAGAAAAACGAACGAAGAAGATAGCAGAGTACATGAAAGAAGAACAGGAGAGAGAGAAACACCCAGAGCAACGAGCAAAAACCAAGTCCGACCTGCAAGACCAAGTCTACACGCTCATACAAGAGAACAACCAGCTGAAAAGGGAACTGGAACAGAGAAGAAAACCACGGTGGAAAAAGCGGTAAAAAGCGGAAAAAAGAAAACCAAAAAAGACTAGCTATTCGAACAAAAACAGATAAAAACAAACCAGACGCAAGGGAACAACCACACAACCCCAAGCGACGGATTTTAACCATAACCAACAACAACATGACAAAGAAACAACGAGGACAATTCACAGCAACAGTGACAGCAAAAACCTACCCAGGGAACCCAAACAGATACTGGATAGGAGAAGTAAAAAGAGAGGGAAAACCAACCATCTTCCTCTGCAGCCGAAACCAGAACGAGAAAACAGAAGCAGAGATGCGAGACTACCTACAAAGAGCACGAAACCAGAGCCTGGAAAAAAACAGCAACATCGAAGAAAGAGAACACCGAGCAGGAATAGCAGAAGCACAAATGGCATACCTGGATTAAACACCAGAGACAGCCACAACTAAACCATTTAACCATTAACCAAAACAACAACCATGGAAACAACAAAAAACACATTCCTAAGAGACCTGATTGACAAGGACGACTACCAGTACAACGAAATACCAGAGAACATGACCGTAGGTGAACTGCGAACCAGGATGAAAAGCGGAGAACAATACTACGACATAGTGCCAGTAGACAGCATAATAAGAGAAATACACTTCGACGCAATAAGCAACGCATTCGACATTGATTACGATGAAGTATACAGCACACGAATGGACTAAAAGAAAAAACACACACCAGAGCCACCAGGAACAACCCCCTGGTGGTTTCTCTTGTCAAGAAAAGTGACAACGTCAAAAAAAACAACGACAGAGAACCAGATCGTTATGAACCACCAGAGCAACCAGAACCACCACAACCAGAAGACAGACAAAAAAGAAGCACCAAAAAACGACCAGAAACACCAGGTCTCACCATCACCAAAAACGCAAAACTGAAGCAAAACACGAAAGTGGAACAACAACCCAGCCAGCAAAACGAACAACACGGAAAACAACAAAACAAAAGAGCCAGGACTAAAACATGCAACAGACCACAACCAAAATGAAAACCAGAACCACAGAACAACACAGCTGGAACAACAACCAACCAGAAGAAAACAACAACACGCAGAACGCAACAGCACCAGAACCAAACAAGGGAAAAATAGCTGAATCACAACCAAGAAAACACCAGAAACAGCAAAAAAGCCGAAACAAAGCACAACAACCAGAAGAACCAACCAGCACAAAAACAATAAAAACGCCGACCAAAGAACAACCAACCAGAAACACCACCAGAAGAAGAACCACAACAACCAGAGCAACCACCAGCACGAACAACCACGAGCAACCAGAAACACGAACAACCAGCAACAGCCCAACACACAGCCCCCAAAAGAACAACCAGAAACAGGACAGAAACAGAGCAAAAGCCACAACACAGAGCCACAGCGACACGAAAACACAAAAAAATCAAACGAGAAACCCCAGGTACTACCGTCACCAAAAGAAAGCAGAGCAACGCAGGACAGCAGAGCCGACAAATCCCCCACCCCACCTGCAGAAACACAACAGAAATCACAGAAAGCAACGAACAAAAGCAAAAAAACATGAATGATAACTGAATGTTAGCTGTTCCGAAAACCGATTTCTTCGCGAACCAAGAATGTGAGAGTGCTAAAAGGGTATAGGGTTGTGGCTACCCAATAATTCGCAAAAAATGAAACTCAAAATCCACACCGTGGCAAAAACACCATGTTCAGTTGACAAGAATATCAACCATCGTGTGACATAAACGTCACAAAACGGCTTGTAAACTAAGAAAAAAAGAATATAAAAAAGTGACGGAAATGTCACAAAAAGGCTTTATAACTAACAAATCAAAAATGGAACTCAGAAAAATTTTTAAAAATAAAAAATGAATCTGTGAATATCTTGGGAAGAATGACAGACATCTAATCGAAAGGATGATAAAAAGATGAGAGATAGTAAAGACAGAAGAATGATATGAGCTATTCGAGAAAACAGATATCAGATGACTGCTAGAGGAAGTAGGGAGGCTTAGAGATAAAGTAAGTATGCAGGAATTCGATATAGAAATATTAAAAGGGAGTGTAGAAACAGAAAAAGAAATAGATCCGAAAGATGTGGAGGAGTTAAAAAATAGAATAAAAAAATTGGAGTGAGATTTAAAATTTTCTGAAACAGAATATAATAAGCTATACGAGGAGAACAAAAAGTTGCGTGAAATAATAGAGAATAAAATGCAGATAGATAATCACAGGAACGCATATATGTGAGAATAAAAAATCTCTTGTAAATGCTATTCTAACTAGTACATTATAAATAGTTGATATACCACAACCAACTCCGTAAGAGGATGCGGAAAACATCCGATGGCAAATAACTAACCTTTGACTAAACAGGGAAAGGGAGATTTCTCAAATGTATTCTAAATCCACATTATTTAATCTAATTCCGATAGGGAATAATTATTCTAGACAGATTATTTCACTATCGCATATTGTTAGCAGAGAGTGGTGTCTGTTCGCAATATGCATAGTGAAGTAGTAAAAAAAATTTATATTTTTATTTTCAAAAATGGAGAATCATAACATCATATACCTATCACCAACAGAGCTGATAGGCTACGAGCTAAACAACAAGGATCACCAAGATGAAGACATCTGAAAAATCGCAGAATCTATCGAGAAAGTAGGAATGAGAAATCCAGTAGAAGTGGATGAAAACTACATCATCCTATCCTGACACGGTAGAGTAGAAGCTGCTAAATTGCTAGGATTAGAGAGAATTCCAGTAATTGTCTACAACGATATGACAGAAGAACAGAAGAAACTCTACAGACATCTAGCTAACAGAACTGCAGACTTCGCTAAATATGATAAAGAAGCCATCAGAAAAGAAATCATGGAATCTGAGTGAGAAGAAAGATACACATTGGAGAAATTGTATGAAGAATTCAAACTCAAGATAGAAGAAATCGATAAAGACCTAGTCGAAGAAGATGAAGCATACGAAGAAGCTGTCGGAGAAGACTTAGTAGTAGAATTCGGAGATGTATTCGAACTAAAAGATAAGAACATGACACACATCCTAGTCTGCTGAGACTCTACAATAGATGCCTACTACTGCAAATGAGATGGAAATGAAGAATGAATAAAAGCAAATCTGCTACTCACAGATCCACCCTACAACGTAAATTACAAAGGAAGATGAAAGAAAACATCAAACGGAATCGCAAATGATAACCTACAGAACGATAACTTCCAATTCTTTCTAGATGATGCATACGAACTAATCGATAAACATACAGAAAAACAGAGTAGTTGGTATACATTCCACGGATGGGAACGAGAAGAATGCTTCAAAAAGACTGTAAGTAACTACTCAACAATAAAAGCACAGATAGTTTGGAACAAAACTCACTACAATCACGTAGGAGGTAGCTACAAAAGAAAGCACGAACTCTGCTTCTACTCAATAAAATGAGATGAACAGTTCTACTGAGACACAATATTCCAAGCAGATGTGGAAGAAATCAACTGGGATAACGTAACTCCAGAGAAACTTAAGAAGATAATCGCATCAAATCAAGATGCAGAAAAGAAATGAAAGACAACTGTACGAACAGAGAAGAAAGAAAGCAGTGCTAAATATATCCATCCTACTCAAAAACCAGTTCGGTTATTGGAAAAAATGGTATTAAATAGTTCTCTTATCGGAGATTTGGTACTTGATACGTTCACAGGTTCATGATCTACACTAATTGCTTGTCAGAAATGGGAGAGAAACTTCTACTGAATAGAAATGTCGCCTGGATATGTACAAGCTGTACTCCAAAGACGAGCAGAATATACATGAAGAACAGCAAAAGACTGAAAAATTGACGGTATCAGATGTCTAAATAGAGAAATAGACTTCTCATTTATAAATAATTGATAGGAATATGTGAAAACCTACTCGCCCACAGCCACCTAGAGATGAAAACTGAAATCTACATGTGAATATAGTGAGTAAGAAACGCAAAAAACATCTGATGGAAAACGTAAGAGATGCTGGTAATGAGTCCCAAAGAAAACAAACATGGGACTCTACCAATAAATTAACGAAGAAATGAGTGAATTCACCATACGATCCTATCCCAGAAAGAGAGGTGAGAATGATGGTTCAACAAATCAGAGAGTGATTACCATGGAGAATAGCAGCAAAAGCGATAGGAATTCCAGAAGCTAGAGCAGAATACTTCATCGAAAGATGACTTCACTACACAGATAAGGTAATGGAGTGATGAATGACGATAGAAAAAGCAACATTCGTGAAGAATGAAATCCTAAAAGCAGAAGCAGACCAAGAGAAAATCGCAAGATTAGCTCTAATGCAGAGTATGAAGAAAGGAAATGCTAGAGTTGCAATGGAATTCCTAAACAAACAACAGGATGAAGTGCAGAAATACTTCAACGACACACCAGAATACAGACAAATTGCAGATGATATGTGACTATCTAAACAAGAATACTACTGGTGTCTGAATGTTCTCAACTGAATGTCACAACAAAAAGCCAGTGAGAACGTAGGTCGAGCGAAGAACTTCAACATGTATCACTTCAGAATGAATCCAGCTGTGAAAGATTACATAAAAGTAATTAAGATAAAAAGAAGACAGGAACTCACAGACTGAATAGAATTCACAAAGGAAACAGCATCAGCAGCAATGACATACGCACTCTGAATATTACTAGATGAAATGCAGAAATCAGATAACTCTAAACAAGATAAAATAAATCTCGCAAAGGAAATAAGAAACACAGCAGAATCAATGTGAAAAGCTACAAACCTATTCCCTAAAGAAGAAATCAAGAACGATGTAAATATCGCAGTACTAGCATCAGAGAATACAGAACAAGTACTCAGAATGCTAGGACAGAAACACGAAACACATGCTTTAAATATAACAACATTCACAAATGCAAACACAACAGATGACTGATGAGCAGATGAAACAGTTGAGGACATTGTGCAAGACGAATCTGCTTAGCTACGCACAGTGGGTGTTCGAACCGTTCGGATCATTCGCAGTGAAACCGTTCCACGAAGAAATCTGTAATGCATTGGAAGAAGTATTCATCGGAAAAACTAAGAATCTGATAATAACCATGCCACCGAGAACATGAAAATCAGCTCTAGTGTCTCAGATATTCCCTGCACGAGCAATGGGAGTGAATCCGAGAATGCAATTCATGCTAGCCAGTTACTCACCAGAACTAGCAAAAGAATTCTCAAACAAGGCAAAAAGATACGTAACATCGGAAAGACATGAAGCTATCTTCTGAAAAACAGAACTCAGACAAGCACAAGCACAGGAATGGGAAAACTCACTGTGATGAAAATTCGTAGCTACATCAGTAGGATGAGTCGCAACATGAAAATGAGCGAATGTACTAATAGTCGATGATGTGGTTAAGAATGCAGAAGAAGCAAGTTCTCCTACATATAGAAACAAAGTGTGGGAATGGTACACGCAAGTACTATCTACACGTAAGCAGAACGATAAATCAGCAACAATCATATGCATGACTCGTTGGCATGTAGATGACTTGGTAGGAAGAATACAGAAACTAGAAGAACAGATGGCATTGGAGTGAATAGAATTCGAACCGTTCAAGCTCCTAAATATTAAGTGACTAATCGAAAATCCAGAATATACAGGAACATGAAACTACGAAGACAAATGGAAATCATTCCGACCTGAGAGATTCTCCGTAAACTCACTAAGAAGAATACAGATGCAAGATCCAAGATGATTTGAAGCACTGTATATGCAAGATCCGATATGAGCCATGGGATGATTACTAAATCCAGATGACTTAATCCCTTGTAGACTATCCGAATTAGATAATGAAGCAACAAAAAGAGACCTAGAACTCTGAATTGGAATAGATCCAGCATTATCATCGAATAGTAAATCATGTGATACAGCGATAGTACTCACAGGAAGAAGAATATCCACAGGACAAATATATATATTAGACCTCTGTGCAGATACATTCGCACCAACAATAGCAATCAACTATCTCTACCTAATGATAAACAGATGGGAAGCTATGGGATTCCACTTCAGATTCGTAGGATGTGAAGATGTAGGACAATTCAATGCATGAATGGTCGAATTCCGAAATCTGCTAAACGAATCACAAGTAGCAACATGACGTAGAGATTGGCTTTACCATTATAAACCAAGAGGAAAATGAAACAAACTTGACAGAATAACATACAACCTTGAACCAGCAATCAGCTGAAAACAGACATACCTCAATGAAAATATAAGAGCAGACTACAAAACAAAGCTATTAACGCAAATCCTGGAGTTCCCCAACTCAGAAAAAGTCGATATGGTGGATGCTCTAGCACAGGTAATCGAGATCCGAAAGAATATACCCAAGAGCCTACCATGACAGACAACACAATACTTAGAAAAAACAGAGCCAGGAGAGCCGAAAAAAAGAGACTTCAGTGAACTACACCAGACAATACATTGAATAATCATTTAAGCGAAAAAATGAACGAAACAAAGCCGAGTTTCGAGGGCAAAAAGATAACTACTTTTAAATCATTAGTAAACTTTATATTAAAAAAGCTCTGATAAATGGCATCAATCAAAAATACAGAGGTGTATGGACTTCAAGAATCAATGGTAGCTAGTGGCTATCCAATGAGGAGAGAAGCTCCACACGAATGAGAAATAAAAGAAAGGATAGCAGATAATCTACTATTCGCAAAAGATGTAAAAAGGAGTGAGATACTAGCAAACGAGAAAAGAAGCTGACACGCTAACTTCCTAAAAGGAATAGTAGTCCAAGCAGATGTAGAATTCGCAGTGAAAGCACGATACGAAAGCCAGAGATACAAATTCCGAGACTTCGTATCAAGTATGTCACTGATGCACAGGCTCACACAGATGGATATGGATAAAATCTTCAATAAATACGTAACACCAGAAATGGTGGATACAATGAAGAAATATCTCCAGGAGTACAAAGACAACCCAACAAGGGAAAACGAACTGAAACTCCTATACAACTGTCCAATGGGTGTAGAATTCACGGCTAGGATGACAACAAACTACATGCAACTACGTCAGATGTATCATCAACGTAAGAACCATAAGCTTCCAGACCGAGAAGTGTTCTGTAAGCGAGTAGAAACACTCCCATTCCACGAACTAATTACATGAGATATGCAATTGTTCGAAGATCCTGCTTTAAATCATAAAAAATAATAATCATGTCAGAATTAGAAAAACTACAACAACTCTACAAGGAAGACTTCACACCAGACTTCCAAGAAAATCCATATCTAGCGGATTTCGACAAAATCCTAAAAGATGTGGATAAGAACAACCTAAAGGAGTTCGTGAAAGCTCTCAGACTATACAAGAGCCGATTCATAGAACAATCAATGCAAATCTTCCCTATCTCTGAAGCTGAGCTAAACTACAGAAACGGAGTAGTAATAGAAACAGCAAAACTAATCAGAACATTAGAAACATATACTCAAGAGAAACCAGATCCAGTATACAGAGACCACGGAGAATTAAAAAATAAGCTATTACAAGCAAATAGCGGTTTAATTGTATAACCAATAATCAAATGGCATTCATACTTCCAAACTGAACAGAATTGAAAAGAGGAAAATGAATAAAAAATAAGATATCTCCAGCAAAACTAGCAAAAGCATACAAGAAACTAATGGCAATCTTATTCGATATATCAGAAATATCCGTATCAAGGCAATTCTCTGATATGAAGCTCTCACTCCGTAACCCATACGCAGTGAGAGAATATATAGAGCGAAAGTTGGAATACAACTGATGAACTCTTGGTAGTAGATGGAAAACAGTACATAAAGATACACTACAGCACTGACATACGAGAAGAAATATGAGAAGAAAAAAACCACCACAGAAATACAAACGAACGCCGATCATAATGCCAAACGTCGAGTTGTGAGATGTGGTAGTAAAAGACAATAAACAAGAAATCTAACCAACGTGCGTGTTGTTGTGGAGTAGGTATACAGAGCAGTGTATACACAGAGCATGTATATCGGATGTCTGAATTGCGTATTTGATTGGCTATCCGTAGAGAAAACATCAGAGCCAAAAGTCCTCTTGAATATAGGCGAGAAATTTGAAAAATACTCATTGCAGAAAACAATAACTGAAAAACTGCAATCGCAACAACCGTGCGACCTATATTGCAAGAGAGACTTGACTCGATGTAATCCCTATAGCCGATACATCAATTCAAACACTGCTGGGTAAATCAACAATCTAAAGCCCAGCCATCGCCCAGATAAGTGGGTGGATATGTAGAGTCCTCAAAACTACATATCGCATGAATACAGATAGTATTCAATGTGCCACCTAC
>JAGHSX010000082.1 GCA_018065645.1 Candidatus Scybalousia scybalohippi | reverse complement strand
CTTGTATATCTTTTTGATTGTAGCAGATCTTATAATGAAGAATGTCTATTTAAATAGATTAGAAATTCTTGTGGGTTTGATTGCATTATTTAATATTGTTTCATATTTTGTTGAGAATAATAAATTGAAAGAAAATAAATTCCTTTCAGATGCTTCATTCTTTATATTTGCCTTTCATGGTCTTCCTTTGATGATTTTGGTGAGTAGGATGACTGCTATTTTGCCTCATACGGATTGGGCATATGTTTTGATATTCTTTTCTTCTGTAATTATTGTTGCGTTGTTGGGATTGGGACTTTATGTGTTTTTGAAGAGGTTTTTCCCAAGGTTTACTTCTGTTATTACTGGCGGAAGATAAAAGATCGCCCAGGTAAAGGAGAATTATTTGAATATATATAAGGGACAGGTATTTGTTTATATAAATAAAAATAGGTGGTAAGAAAATCTTGCCACCTATTCTTTTATTATGTTTTATTCTTATTCAGCAATAATTATAAAGTAGTTCTTCTTGCCTTTTTGAACAAGTATGTACTTGTCATTTAACAAGCTTTCCTTGCTTGTAGCGTATGTGTCATTAACTTTCTCTTTGTTGATAGAAAGAGAGTTTTCTTTCAAAGCTCTTCTTACTTCACCTTTAGACGCAAGAACTTGAGTCTTGTCTGCAAGTAAGTCAATAATACCAACTCCTGCTTCTATCTCAGATTTTGCAACTTTGAATTGAGGAACTCCGTCAAAAACTGAAAGGAATGTCTGTTCATCAAGGTGTTTTAAACTTTCTGTTGTTCCTTTCCCAAATAAGATTTCTGAAGCTTCCAAGGCTGCATTGTAATCTTCTTCTGAATGAACTTTGATAGTAATATCTTTTGCTAAGGCCTTTTGTAAAACTCTGGCAGCTGGGTTTTCTGCGTGTTGCTTTTCTAATTCTAGAATTTCTTCCTGTGATTTCAATGTGAAGATTCTTATGAATTTTGCTGCATCATCATCTGAAAGATTCAACCAGAATTGGTAGAAAGTATAAGGAGAAGTCTTTTCTCTGTCTAGCCAAATGTTGCCTTTTTCTGTCTTTCCAAATTTCTTACCGTCAGATTTTGTTATAAGAGGACAAGTGATAGCAAATGCTTCCTTATCCAGTTTTCTTCTGATAAGTTCAGAACCAGTTGTGATGTTTCCCCATTGGTCTGAACCTCCCATCTGTAAGTGACAGTTGTAGTTTTCATAAAGATAAAGGTAGTCGTAGCCTTGTAGCAACTGATAAGAAAATTCTGTGAAAGAAATACCTGTTTCTATTCTTTTCTTGACGCTATCCTTTGCCATCATGTAGTTAACAGTAATGTGCTTTCCTATCTCTCTAATGAAGTCAATAAAGCTCCAACCTTTAGTCCATTCGTAATTGTTAAGTATTTGTGCGTGGTTTGGCTTGCTTTCATCAAAATCCATAAATTTTTCCAGCTGTTTCTTTATGCATTCCTGGTTGTGATTTATGGCTTCTGGTGTAAGTAGAACTCTTTCCTGACTTTTGAAAGAAGGATCTCCTATCATACCTGTCGCTCCACCCAAAACAACCAAAGGTCTGTGGCCACAAGCTTGAAAATGTGTAAGAATCATAATGCCTACCAAGTGCCCAATATGCAAACTGTCAGCTGTTGGATCTATTCCTACGTATGCTGTTGCCATACCTTTTTTCAATTCATCTTCCGTTCCTGGCATGATAGTGTGAATCATATTTCTCCACTTCAACTCTGCTACAAAATCTTTCATCTTTTATATTGTGTTTTTTTGTTAAAATCCTTTTTGCAAAATTAAGAAATTTTAGAGGAAAAGAAAAGAGAAACCTGCATTTTTTTATTATTGCTTAATATGATGTAATTCTTTTTGTAAAAATTGGTTAGTATTACATTATTTTCTTGTGCTAAAAATATAAAACGAAGAAGCATATTTTTGCAAGTCCGACTTGTAATGCTTGCAAGTCGGACTTGCAACTATTGCAAATCCGATTTGCAGAATAATAAAACTTCGTTTTAGTCTTCAGACTCCTCGTTTTATTTTATTTTTTCTTCGTTTTAGAATTCTATGTTCGCAACTTAATTGTATCTTTGCAAAGGAAAAATATTCTTTATAGAAATAAAAAATAAATGTTTTATGCCAGCAAATAAGAATGCCGTTATTAGATACAAGATTCTTGATGAGTTGTTATCCAAAAGACAACTCCACTATAATACAAAAGCTTTACAAGATGAATGTAATAAAGCCCTCATGAATCTAGGTTATGATCCAGTTGTAGAGAGAGTGATAGAAAAGGATTTGGCTTTTATTCAAGGAGAGCCATTTAATGTTGAGATAAAACGTTATAGAGTTAATGGAAAACTTTGCAAGAAATACAAGGAAGGTTCTCCTACCATCTTTACCAGAAAGTTGTCAAGAGAGGAAGAAACTCTGTTGAAGGAGGTTCTTTCTACCATAGGTCAGTTTGATGGGCTTGAAAGTTTTGAATGGCTAGATAATTTGAAAAAACAACTTAATATAGAAGAAGCACAAAAGATTATCAGTTTTAGAGTTAATTCTAATGTTAGAGATTCTTCTCTATTAGGACAGTTGTTTTCTTTTATTTCCGATAAACAGGTTGTAGAGATTACATACAGAAAGTTTAAAAGTGCAGAATCTACTAGGAGAATAGTCAGTCCTTATCTTCTTAATCAATATGAAGACAGATGGTATCTTGTGGCAAAACAAAAAGGGAAGGATAGGATTTCACAATTTGCCCTAGATAGAATAGAAAGTGTGAAAGCTATGTACGACGAGCCTTATCAGAAATGTAATGAGGATTTGGCTAAATTGTATGATGATGTAATAGGGATTACTATTTTGCCAGAAAAAACGCTTCAGGAGGTCGTTTTATGGGTTTCTAATGAATCTTTTGATTATATTGAGACAAAACCTTTGCACCATAGTCAAAAGATTTATACAGGCAAAAAGTTGGATTCTTTGAAAAAGCAATATGGAATAAATGATGGTCATATAATATCTATAAGTGTGAAAGAAAACTTTGAACTTTACCAGACCATTCTTTCTTTGGGTGAAAATATTGTTGTTTTGTCTCCAAAAGAAATAAAGGAAGAAATTAAGTCAAGACTTGAAAAGATGATGGCTAATTACAAATAGATTAGTCAAACCAAACATTTGTAAGAAAAGATGTTTAAATAGAAGTATTGGCTAAAGGTAAAATAAAAAAAGAGATGCAAGATTGCATCTCTTTTAATTTGCGCTCCCACTAGGACTTGAACCTAGGACCCCATGATTAACAGTCATGTGCTCTAACCAACTGAGCTACGGAAGCGTTTCTTTGAGTTGTTCCTCAAATGCGTTTGCAAAAATACAGCATTTTATATTACTGGCAAAACTTTTTGCAACTTTTTTTAATTAAATTTTTATCTTTTATATTTATCTTGTTGAAATATAGCTAAATAATTTTAATTAAATTTTTAGAATTTTTTAGTCAACCAGCGGAATAAATCGTTGCCATTTGCGTAAATCAGTAGTGCAAATAGTAGAATCATACCCACCATTTCGGCTCTTTCCATAAATTTGTCACCAGGTTTCTTGCCTGTTATCATTTCCCAAAGGGTAAACATTACGTGTCCACCGTCCAAAGCTGGGATAGGAAGAATGTTCATAAAGGCAAGGATAATAGAAAGGAAAGCTGTCATATTCCAGAAAATATGCCAATCCCAACTAGCAGGGAATAAAGAACCTATAGAACCAAATCCACCAAGTTGTGAAGCTCCTTCTTTAGAAAAGACAAACTTGAATTGTTTTACATAGGAAACAAGAGTGCCCCAACCCTGACTGATTCCTTTTGGGATAGAAGCGAAGAAACCATAGTCTGTATGGTTTGTTTTGATTTCAGAAGTGAAGTCTTTACAATAAGCTCCAATTTTGCCTTCAGCATCAAGAGCTATCTTTATGGAATCCAGAACATTGTTCCTGTAGTAAGAAATGCAAATTGTCTTGCCAGAGTATCGAGAAATCTTTGAAACAAATTCGGAGAATGAAAGGGTAGGTGTATTGTTTAATGCAACGATACTATCTCCTTCTTTCATTCCAGCTTTCTTTGCCAGAGATCCCTCAGCAAATCCTCCTACAACAAATGGAAAACGAGGTAATGCAAATGCTTTTTCTCCATTTCCAATCATTTCTTTTGCAAAAGTACTTGGTAGTTTTATAGAAACTTTTTCTCCATTTCTAGAGACTACAAGGTTTTGTTTTTCATTTAGAAGTAATTCGTTTACTACTTCCTTCATTTCCACTACTTCCTTACCGTCAACAGTCAAAATCTTGTCACCATTTTGCAAGCCATATTTTTGTGCTGTTGTGTTGTAATCATATCCGTATGGAAGGTTTGCCATAGGAAGTTGGTCTGTTCCCCAATGGAACATGATAAGAGAATATATTACCAAGGCTCCTATAAAGTTTACAAGAACGCCACCTGCGACAATAAGAAGTCTTTGCCAAGCTTTCTTGCTGCGATATTCCCAAGGTTGTGCTTCTGCTGCCATATTCTTTGCATCATGAGTCTCGTCGACCATACCAGCAATAGCACAATAGCCACCAAAAGGTAACCAACCAATACCCCATTCTGTATTGTCGGGATATTGTTTAAATTCTTCTGGAGATTTGGTACTGAACCAAGAAAACTTCCATTTACCATCGCATTTCTTTGCTCTAAGAATAGAAAACCAAGGGTTGAAGAACATGTAAAACTTTTCAACTCTAGTTTTGAATAATCGTGCAAAGCAATAATGACCAAACTCGTGTATTACAACAAGGAATGAAAGGCTGAGTATAAGTGCTAATATTTTCATATTTTTTTGTTTTAATTTATAAATAACCTATTTTAGTATATTTTTGCAAGACTTTCTCTTACTTCCTTATCGGTTGCAAGGAAGTCTTCATATGTTGGACATTGTATGAAAGTGTAAGTGTCCATAGCTTTTTCTATTATTTCTGGTATTTGTAAGAAAGAAATTTTGTCTTCCAAAAATCTCTGTACTGCTATTTCGTTTGCAGCATTCATTATAGTAGGAAGGTTCCCTCCTTTTTCAATAGCCTTGAATGCTAAAGAAAGACAAGGAAATGTTTCTGTATCAGGTTTGGAAAATGTAAGGTTTGAAATAGAGAAAATATCCATAGATAGTTCTGGCATCTTCACTCTTTTAGGGTAAGACAACGCATAAAGAATAGGTAGTCTCATATCTGTTTTACCCATTTGAGCCTTTATGCTTCCATCTTCAAATTCCACCATAGAGTGAACTATACTTTGAGAATGTATAACTGGAACTATGTTTTTTGCATCAACTCCAAACAACCAACGGGCTTCTATTACCTCCAGGCCTTTGTTCATCAAAGTTGCAGAATCTATGGTTACTTTCTTTCCCATAGACCAGTTAGGGTGTTTCAAGGCGTTTGAAGCTTTCATACCTGCCAGTTCTTCTCTTTTCTTTCCAAGAAATGCTCCGCCAGAAGCCGTAAGAAGTATTCTCTTTACAGGATTTAGTATTTCTCCCTGAAGACATTGGAATATGGCAGAATGTTCGCTATCCACAGGCAGAATAGGAACATTGTTCTCTTCTGCCAAGGCTGTTATCAATTCACCTCCAACCACTAAGGTTTCTTTGTTCGCAAGAGCAATAACTTTTTTTGCTTTTATTGCAGATATTGTTGGTTTCAGTCCAGAAAAACCTACCAAGGAAACCAAAACAATATCTATTTCATCAAAGCAAACAACATCTTCTATACTTTTTTCTCCAGCAAAAACTTTGATAAAAGTATTTTTGAGAGCATCTTTTACTTGCTCATATTTCTGTTCATTGGCAATAACTACACAATTTGGCTGAAATTCCAAAGCTTGTTGTACAAGCAAGTCTGCATTTTCGTTTGCAGTAAGGACTTCAACACAAAAAAGTTCAGGATTCTTTCTAATAACATCAAGAGTCTGTGTTCCGATGCTACCAGTAGAACCAAGTATTGCTATATGTTTTTTATTGTCTTTCATTAGTATTGGAGAAATCTTTTATACTTGTGCCCCACATAAGTTTTTTTCTTAGTGCTGTAAAGAAATCTTGATTTTTCAAACGGACCAAGTTCCATTCAAAAGGAGCTGTTTTTATTATAATGTCTGTGTCTGGTTCTGGGACTACATAACCATCCAACATAACATTAGAAGGACTTTCGTTGTCTTCGCAAATATGAACCTTTATGGTAGACTCGTCTGAGATAACTACAGGGCGGAATGTTAGATTGTGAGGAGCAACAGGAGTAATGCATATGCAACGAGAATCTGGAGTAATTATAGGTCCATTACAAGACAGAGAATAGGCGGTAGAACCTGTAGGAGTAGAAACTAAAAGTCCATCTCCAGAGTATTTAGTCAGGTATTTGTCATTTACCCAAACTTCAACATCAATTATTGTTCCTCTGTATGCAGACAAAACGCATAACTCATTTATTGCATATTTTGTCTTGTTTTCCACGCCTTCAAGATTTGACTCAAGAACGTGTCTCTTTTCTATTGAGAAGTTTCCTTTCTTTACCTCTGCAACAAGTCTGTTTATTTCTTCCTTGCCTCCTGTGGTAAGGAATCCAAGGTGTCCAAGGTTTATTCCCAAAACGGCAATATTGGTATCTCTTACGTATGCAAGAGTATCTAACATAGTTCCGTCTCCGCCAAGAGAGAAAAGAATATCTGCTTTGTCTTTAAGGTCTTCTCTGTTTGAGAATAATTGAATGTTGCTGGAAGATGGGATATAATCCTTTATCCAAGAATAAAACTTATTCCAGACCAAGATTTTTTCATTCAAGGTCAGCAATTGTGAGAAAAGTTCTTGAATAAAAGGAATATTCTCTTTTGTAGGTTCTTTACCAAAAACAGCAAATCTCATTCGTCTATAGTTTTATCTTAAAAGGATTATCGTAAGACAAACCACCATTAAGCCTTTTTGACACCATAGCAGACAAGCCTTCTTTCAGTTCAGTAATGTTGCTCTTTTGAAGAACACTATTGCAGAATGCTGTCAAAAGCAACATCTTTGCAGTTCTCAATCCAATACCTCTAGAACGAAGATAGTATAATGCATTTTCATCCAGTTGTCCTGTGGTTGCACCATGAGAACATTGAACGTCATCATTGTAAATCTCCAGCACAGGTCGTGTATTTACCTTAGCCTTGTCTGTAAGAAGTATGTTGTTGTTTGTTTGAAGAGCAATATTGTTCTTGGCATTGTAATCTACAAGTATGTGTCCAAGAAAATCTGCCTGAGCTTCATCATCTAGAATACCTTTGAATAATTGGGTACTTTTGCAGTTGTCTGTATTGTGGAAAATCTTAACAATTGTATTTACGCTCTGCTCTCTATCCATAAGATAAAGACCATTTATATCCGCTTCTGCATGCTGGTGATTTAGATTGACTGCTATGGAATTCTTGAGTTTACCTCCGTTAAGGGAGATAAAGAAAGTAGAAATAGTAGAGTCGTTATCCAAATCAAATACCATATCTGAACAAACAGATGTGTTATTGTTTACATTCTCCAGTTTGTAGAAAGCAAATTTTGAATAAGGAGCAAGTTTTACGTTTATAGTGTGCTCAGCTGTTGCATCTCCCTTTGGAAGAGAATCATCACAATACAATATTGTAGCTTGAGCATTCTCACCAATGATTATATTTGTTTTGCTGTTTGCAGATTTCTCACCATCCAAAAGATTTACTACCTGTATAGGTTTTTCTATTATAGCATTATCTTTTACGATTATGGTGCTTTCCTCTTGTGAGAATTGGATATCTATTTTGTTCTTTAAATCCTCTGCAATAGAAAAATTATCTTTTATTATTCCGTTGATTTTTTCTATTCTTACAGTGTCAAGAGACGGAATGTTGCAAGCAAAACATTCACATTTCATTTCTTCGTTTGCCATAACTGAAAACTGCTTATTCTCCTTGTTCTTTTCTAATCCAGTCGTAGCCTTTTTCTTCAAGGACTTTGGCCAAATCTTTGTCTCCACTCTTTACTATCTTTCCTTCATAAAGAATGTGAACTATGTCTGGAACAATGTAATCCAACAATCTTTGGTAGTGAGTTATGACCATAACGGCATCTTCGTTTGTGTGTATCTTGTTGACACCATTGGCTACTATACGCAAAGCGTCGATATCAAGACCTGAGTCTGTTTCGTCCAAGATACTTAAAGATGGTTGCAGCATCGCCATCTGGAAGATTTCGTTTCTCTTCTTTTCTCCACCAGAGAAACCTTCGTTGACACTACGATTTGCAAGTTTTTGTCCCAACTCTACAACCTTTTCTTTTTCTTTCATAAGAGCAAGAAAATCCTTTGCAGATATAGGGTCAAGACCTCTGTATTTTCTTTGTTCGTTAATTGCAGTTTTCATGAAATTGGTGATGGATACACCTGGTATTTCCACAGGATATTGGAATCCAAGGAATATACCTTCACAAGCTCTCTCTTCTATAGACATAGACAACAAATCCTTGCCTTTGTATATTATAGATCCTTGAGTAACTTTATATTTTTCATTACCAGCAATAACAGCAGCCAATGTACTCTTACCGTTACCATTAGGACCCATTATTGCGTGTATTTCACCTTCATTAACAGTTAGATTTACACCTTTTAGTATTTCTTTATCTTCTATGGTTGCGTGTAAATCCTTTATTTCTAATAATGCCATTTGTTTAAATCTTTATCTTTTCATTTGCAAAGATACAAAAACTTTTCTCAACTAAAAACAAAAGCCTAATGATATTGTCCAAGGAAAGGATTTTATTGAAGAAATGGGCCTGCTATCCATCTTGTAATCGGTAAAAGAATCTGCAATTTCTTCGTTGCTTTCTATCATTACGCTACCTTTTAGAAACCTTATTTTGTATGTAAAATCCAAGAAGAATCTCTTGAAGTAAATCTTTGCTCCCAGAGGGAAGTAACCTGAGTATTGGGTAAGGTGTTCATCATCATTTACAGCAAAGCCTCCAATACCACCATAGCCACTGGATTTGAACAGCATATTGCTCATAAATCCTACTCCAACGTGAGGACTTACATAAAAGTTATCTCCTTTTGAAAAGATATCATAGCCAAAGTTTAATCCTATTGGTAATCCTATGGTGTAGTATCCTTTATCCCAACCAATGTTTGCATTTATATCCAAGTAAACGTTTAATTTGTCGAAGTGGAAGGCTCCAATTCCAAAGCCTAATCCAACTCCATTCCAGGTTGGTTTTTCCAAATACTGACTGGTTGCAACTAAAGATTCTTTCATTTGCATGTATGAAATAGAAAATTCATACAAATGAGTTGTCTCTATTTGATTAAATGCAACTGAATTGAAACTCAAAAAAGAAACAAGAATTATTAAATATTTCTTCATGGATAACCAAGTATTTAATCTTTTTTACGGATAATAAACGAAGAAATTTGTCAATAATTATGCCAAACTTCGTTTCGTAAAAATAAAACCAAGTTTTATAAAAATATTTCTTCGTTTTGCTGAAATATTTCTTCGTTTTATTTTAATTTTGCCAAAACTTATAAAAACTGAAAAATTTTATGGCAATAGTAAGAACGATATTGGGTATAACTCCAAAGATAGGTAAGGATTGTTTTCTTGCGGAGACCTCTGCAATCATAGGCGATGTTGAACTTGGTGATGCTTGTTCTGTATGGTATTCTGCAGTCATTCGTGGAGATGTAAATACTATAAAAATAGGTAACAATACCAACATTCAGGATTGTGCCTGCATACACGCAACATACAAGACTGGTCCAACAAATATTGGCAACAATGTATCTATAGGACACAACGCTACGGTACATGCTTGTACTATACACGACGGAGCCTTGATAGGAATGGGCTCTACTTTACTTGACCATTGTGAAGTAGGAGAAGGAGCAATAGTTGCTGCAGGTGCTTTGGTTCTGTCTGGTACAAAGATTGGTGCGGGAGAATTATGGGGAGGAGTTCCTGCAAAATACATAAAACAAGCAAAAGAGGGACAAGCACAAGCTTATGCCAACAACTATAAATTGTACTCTACTTGGTACAAAGAAGAAAAGGAGTAGAAAAAACTATTTTTAGCATTCAAATCCTTGCGTAGAAGATATTTCTTTTATTCTATCTCTAAGGATAGAAGCTGTATCATAATCTTCTTTTGCAATGGCATCTTTAAGGAGGTCTTTGAGCATATTTATGCCGAAGGCCTCTATATTGTTATTTGACAAAATGTCTGCTGAAGAACAAGGAGCATCTTCCTGGGAAATCTGTTCGTTGAAATAATCGTCGCTATTGAAGGAAACATCTTTCAATACTTGTTCGCTTGCAAAGATAGGGGCATTTGCACGGAAAGCCATATTTATTGCATCAGACGGACGGATGTCAATAGTTTTTGTTTGCTTGTTTTGGTCGGAAAAGATAGCCAGAGCAAAATAATTGCCGTCAAGGAATCTGTTTATGACTATTTCCACCAATTCTATATTGAAACTTTCAAGAATGGACTGGAAAGTGTCGTAGGTCATAGGACGAGGAGTAAGAATATCATCCATAAACAAAGCCATATTATTGGCTTCATGTTCTCCTATTGGGATATTCAAAGCCCTTGATCCTTCCTTTTCTACGAGCAAGATATCGTAGAAAAGATCCATTCTTGAGGGACTGATATCCCTAACTACCATTTCAACTCTGTCCATACTAAAAATTGTTTACACCCAATTAAACGCAATTCATAAAAAAAGGTTTCTAAAACTGCAATCTTTTTTGCAAGGAGAAATTTTTTTGTAATTTTTTTTGAGATTGATTTAAAAAAATATAACTTTGCATTTCGCTTTTGCGTATAATTGGGACACGATAATAAGAAAAGAATAAAATAAAATTATAAAGAAATGAAAAGATTACTAAGTTTCACAGCCGCATTATTGCTCGCCACAACCATGTTTGGCAGCGAGGCTGATTTAGTAATCCCCGACGCAGTACATCAATTGAGTTTTCTGCATTGGGGATTTTTAATTACAATCCTAGGCTTCCTATTTGGAATGTATCACTTTATGAAAGTAAGAAAACTTCCTGTTCACAAGAGTATGCTTGAGATAGGAGAGGTTATTTTCAACACTTGTTCCACTTATTTGAAGCAGCAAGGTAAATTCCTTATCACTTTATTTATCTTTATAGGTATTGTTATTGCTTGCTACTTTGGTTTTATGACAGAAAAAAGTGCAGGTTTTGGTGGAGTGTTGCTTATATTGCTGTCAACAGTTATTGGTATGCTTGGCTCTTATGGAGTTGCTGCCTATGGTATTCGTATGAATACATTGGCTAATGCTCGTATGGCTTTTGCTTCTTTGAGAAAACAACCTTTGAAACTGTTGAATATTCCTCTTAATGCAGGTATGAGTATAGGTGTTATGTTGGTTTGCGTTGAATTGTTGCTTATGTTGATAATTCTTCTTTTGGTTCCAACAAACTTGGCAGGCAGTTGCTTCATAGGTTTTGCAATAGGAGAAAGTTTAGGTGCAAGTGCTTTGCGTATAGCTGGCGGTATCTTTACAAAAATCGCAGACATAGGTTCAGACCTTATGAAAGTTGTTTTCAAGATTGGTGAAGATGATCCAAGAAATCCTGGAGTTATAGCAGACTGTACTGGTGACAACGCAGGGGACAGCGTTGGTCCAACAGCAGATGGTTTCGAGACTTACGGAGTAACAGGTGTTGCTTTGGTTTCATTTATTCTTTTAGCAGTAAAAGATCCTCAACTACAAACACAACTTCTTATATGGATTTTCTCTATGCGTATCCTAATGGTCATTACTTCTGTTTTGGCTTATTGGATCAACAACGCTTATTGTAAGTCAAAGTATGGTAAAGAAGAAAATCTTGACTTTGAAAAACCTTTGACTTCTTTGATATGGATTGCTTCTGTTTTGAGTATTGCAATTACCTTCATAGTTTCTTATCTTCAGCTTGCTGATTTGGGAAGTATGTGGTGGCAGTTGGCTCTTGTTATTTCTTTCGGAACATTAGGCGCAGCAGTTATTCCTGAAATTACAAAGATATTTACTTCTCCAAAGAGTGGACACGTACAGGAAGTTGTAAAATCTTCTCATCAAGGAGGTGCTTCATTGAACATTCTTTCAGGATTTGTAACAGGTAACTTCTCAGCATTCTGGACAGGATTGGTATTTGTACTTCTTATGTTCTTTGCTTACACTCAAAGTTTTGCATTTGAATCAATAATGACTTATCCTTCAATCTTTGCCTTTGGCTTGGTTGCTTTCGGTATGTTGGGTATGGGTCCTGTAACAATAGCTGTAGACTCTTATGGTCCAGTAACAGACAACGCTCAGAGTGTTTACGAACTTTCTTTGATAGAAGATGTTCCAAATATTGACGAAGAAATAGAAAAAGATTTCGGTTTCAAACCAGACTGGGAAAAGAGTAAATACTATCTTGAACAAAACGACGGAGCAGGTAATACATTCAAGGCAACAGCTAAACCTGTTTTGATAGGAACAGCAGTAGTAGGTGCGACAACTATGATATTCTCTATCATTCTTGTGATAAAGAATGTTCTTGGAATAGATCCTGCAACAGTTCTTAATATTTTGAACCCTTATACAATCCTTGGATTTATTCTTGGTGGTTGTGTTATCTATTGGTTTACTGGTGCAAGTACACAAGCTGTAACAGTAGGAGCAAATCGTGCTGTTGCTTATATAAAAGACCATATCAAACTTGATCCTAACGCTCCAAAGAAAGCTGACAAGAAATCAAGCGTAGATGTTGTTAAGATTTGTACTCAATATGCTCAAAAGGGTATGTTTAACATTTTCGTAGCAATATTCTTCTTTGCATTAGGATTTGCTTGTTTGTCATCTCCAGCAGGCTTTGGTGGAAATGAAGCTGTTTCTTTGTTTGTTTCATATCTTGTTTCTATTGCCTTGTTTGGTTTGTTCCAGGCAGTATTTATGGCAAACGCAGGAGGTAGCTGGGATAATGCAAAGAAAGTTGTTGAGGTTGACTTGGCATTGAAAGGTACAGACCTTCATGATGCTTCTGTTGTAGGTGATACAGTAGGAGACCCATTCAAAGATACTTCTTCTGTTTCTTTGAACCCTATTATCAAGTTTACAACTCTATTTGGTCTTCTTGCAATGGAAATGGCTATCAGCGACAGTTTTAAAGAATATGCTCCATATTTTGGACTTGCATTCATAATCATATCTGTTGTTTTCGTATGGCGTTCATTCTACAAGATGAGAATAGACGGTAAAATGGAAGAAATAGTAAAAGAAAATAAAAAATAAGATTATAAAACTACAAAATAAAAGTGATGCTTTCCTAAAAGAGAGTATCACTTTTTTGTTTTATGGATTTAATGTCTTTAGTCTAAATCTCTATCTTCTCTAATCAAAACTTACGATATTTATTTTTTCAAAGTTTTGGATTAAATTGAATAAAGTGTCTTTGTAGTGGTATCTTTTTGTTTTCAGATTTAGAGAAACGATGTATTTGTCGCTTTCTATTCTGTCGGTTTGTTGCATAGAGTAGTCTTTTATTTCTATTTCTTCGTTCTTTAGGGTAGAGATAATATTTTTTATTTCCTCTTGGCTGTTGCAAGAGAAACTTATGGAAATATGTCTTGTTGAAATACGTTTTATGAAAACGTTCATAGTTGCCAGACAAATCAAAACCAAGGCAGTTGTCAAAAGTGCGATGAAATACATTCCACATCCACAAGCCAATCCTATGGCTGCTGTTACCCACAATCCTGCTGCGGTTGTCAATCCTCTAATAAATTGTTTCTGAAAGATTATTGTTCCAGCTCCTAGAAATCCTATTCCTGTTACAATTTGTGCAGCAATTCTTGAAGGGTCAAAAGAAATTGATTTGCCTCCAAGAAAACTGTCGAAACCATACATAGAGATTACAGTAAATAAAGCGCTACCTATTGCAACCAAAAGATGTGTACGAAAGCCTGCATCTTTGGCGTGATACTCTCTTTCTACTCCTATTGCGCCTCCAAGAATGGCTGCAACAACTATTCTTATTATGAAATCCCAGTTTACTATCATTTTTCTATACTTTATTTTAAAACTTTACAAAAGTACAAAAAATATTTTTCACCTTCTTTTACGTGAGAATAGAAACTCGTTTTGTTAAGCCAACATGTTGTTTTGTCAAGGTGAAACGAGATTTTATTTATCTGCAAAACGGATTTGTAATATCTGCAAGTCGGACTTGTAATATTTGCAAATCCGACTTGCAGACCTTGCAAATCCGACTTGCAGACCTTGCAAATCCGACTTGCAAGCGTTACAAGTCCGACTTGCAAATATTTTACTCTTCGTTTTTGGGAAATAAAACTTGATTTTAGGAAAATATTTCTTCGTTTTAAGAAAATATATTTTGATAATATTTTTAGATAAGAATCGTTATATTTTTGGACATACAAGTCACTATAAATATAAATGTATTATGGCAAAGATTAGAACTATTGGCGTGTTGACATCTGGAGGAGATGCACCGGGAATGAATGCAGCAATTCGTGCGGTAACCCGTACTGCGATTTACAAAGGTTTTAAAGTAAAGGCAATTTATCGTGGTTGGGAAGGATTGATAAATGACGAAATAGAAGAATTTACTACAGAAAATGTAAGTAATATTATAATGTCTGGAGGAACAATCCTGAGGACAGCAAGAAGTAAGGTGTTTACCACAATGGAAGGTATGCAGAAAGCGTACGATGTAATGCAGAAAGAGGAAATAGATGCCTTGGTCGTAATTGGTGGTAATGGCTCTTTGAGAGGAGCAATGGAATTTGCGGAAAACTTTGGCGTTTGTTGCGTAGGATTACCTGGAACAATAGATAATGACCTTTATGGAACAGATTCTACAATTGGATATGATACTACTCTTAATACTATAGTAGAGTGTGTAGATAGAATTAGAGATACAGCCAACTCTCATGAGAGAATCTTTTTTGTTGAGGTAATGGGAAGAGATGCTGGTTTCTTGGCACAAAATTCTGCTATAGCTTCAGGAGCAGAAGCAGCCATAATTCCAGAAGATAGTACAGACGCAGACCAGTTGGGCGAGTTTATGACTAGAGGAATAAGAAAGAGTAAAAAGAGTTGTATAGTGATTGTTTCTGAAAGCAAGGAAAGAGGTGCTTACTACTACGCAGATAGAGTAAGAAATGAATTTCCTGAGTTTGACGTAAGGGTTACAATCCTAGGACACTTGCAAAGAGGAGGAAGACCTTCTGCAGGCGATAGAATCTTCGCTTCAAGAACAGGTTATGCTGCAATAGAAGCCATTATGCAAGGACAAAGAAACATAATGGTCGGAATGAGAAATAATGAAATCGTTTATGTTCCATTTTCTGAAGCAATACGTTCAGACAAACCTATGAATCCTCGTCTGATAACCATATTGGATACATTAAGTATATAATGTAGGAAAGATTGCAAGTTGGGAATTTTTATACCTTTATCAAAAAAATCATTTGCTTTTTCGGTTTTGTACAATAAAAATTACTAACTTTGCACATTCAAATAATTTTGTTTAGAAAACAATATAAAATACAATACAATGGAAAGAGATACACAAATATTCGACCTGATCAATCAGGAAAGAGCTAGACAGACAAAGGGTATCGAGCTTATCGCTTCAGAAAACTTTGTTTCTGATCAAGTAATGGAAGCTATGGGTAGCGTAATGACAAACAAATACGCAGAAGGTTACCCTGGTAAGAGATATTATGGTGGTTGCCAAATAGTAGACCAAAGTGAAACAATAGCTATAGAAAGAGCTAAACAATTATTTGGTGCTTGCTGGGCAAACGTACAACCTCATAGTGGTGCTCAAGCTAACCTTGCAGTATTCTTTGCTTGCTTGAATCCTGGTGATACTTTCATGGGATTAGACCTTAACCACGGTGGTCACCTTTCTCACGGTTCTCCAGTAAACATCTCTGGTACTTACTATCGTCAAGTTGCTTACGGTGTAAAAGAAGAAACTGGTACTATCGACTACGAAATGATGGAAGAAGTAGCAAGAAGAGAAAAACCAAGACTAATCATCGGTGGTGCTTCTGCTTACTCAAGAGAATGGGATTGGGAAAGAATGCGTAAGATAGCTGACGAAATAGGAGCTATCCTTCTTGCAGATATTTCTCACCCTGCTGGTCTTATCGCTACAGGAGAATTAAATAATGCAGTTAAATATTGTCACATCGTTACAACTACTACTCACAAGACTCTTCGTGGACCTAGAGGTGGTATGATAATGATGGGAGAAGACTTCGAAAACCCATGGGGTAAGAAAACTCCTAAGGGTGCTGTTAAGATGATGAGCGCTTTGCTTGACTCTGCAGTATTCCCAGGAATCCAAGGTGGTCCATTGGAACACGTTATAGCTGCTAAGGCTGTTGCATTCGGTGAAGCTCTTACTCCAGCTTATCACGAATACATCAAACAAGTTAGAAAGAACGCTTCTACTATGGCTGCTGAATTCGTTAAGAGAGGTTACAAAGTTATCTCTGGCGGTACAGACAACCACTTGATGTTGATTGACCTTAGAACTAAATTCCCTGAACTTACAGGTAAGGTTGCTGAAAACACATTGGTAAGAGCAGATATCACTATCAACAAGAATATGGTTCCATTTGATTCTCGTTCTGCTTTCCAAACTTCAGGTCTTAGAGTTGGTACTCCAGCTATCACTACTCGTGGTTTGAAAGAAGATTCTATGCCAGTTATCGTTGAAATGATAGACAATATCCTTTGCGATGTTGAAAACGAAGCTTTGATAGAAAAGACAAGAAATCAAGTTAACGATATGATGCAAAATCGTCCATTGTTCGCTTGGTAGTAGTTGAATATTGAATATTTTAAGAGGAGAAACATTGTTTTTAAGATGTTTCTCCTCTTTTGTTTTATGCTTGTTTGTTTGATTATTTGAGGAAAAAGTATTAACTTTGCAGTTTCTTTTACCGGACAGAATAATAG
>JAGHSX010000162.1 GCA_018065645.1 Candidatus Scybalousia scybalohippi | reverse complement strand
GGACCAAAACTTAGGGTATATAAAAGCAAAAGTTAGCCACATAGAATAAAAATTCCGTGCAGTAAAAGGATGTTTTATTTTTGGATAAAAGAAACGAAAATCTCTATAATTTAGAGAAGAAAAGCAGAGGTAAGAGTTTTGTATTCTGCTGTGTAGGTGTTATTTTCTCTTATTACAAGTTTTTTTTCTATAGTGTTACTTGCTTTCTGAGAAAAAAGACTTATCACTCTTTTTATTTCGGTATTTTCTTTTGGATAGACGTTGTATCTCAGCTCTAGGTGGAAACCTATTGCGTTATACAATGATTCTATCTTTTGTGATTCCTGCAATGGAAGAACAAGGGCTATCTTGGTATTTTGGGTGGAAAGCCTTTGAGAAGAAAGGACAAAATCCTCCAAAGACAAAGAGGAATTGTGTCTTGCGTTGGAGCGTCTTTCGTTGGGAGAAAGCAAGGAATTGGTAAAATATGGTGGATTGGAAACTATAAGGTCGAAGGTTTGTTCTTTGGTTTTCTCTGTCTGCTCTTCTTGTAGTGAAAACTGCTCGAAAGATATTTGCTTTGCCTGCATCCTCTCTTTCCACTTACTGAGAGAAAAATTGGAAGAGCTTTCTTCTATAGAGTTTTTGTCTATGTCTATTGCATACACCTGGGCATAAGGAAAAATCTGTGCCATAGACAAGGCTAGTATTCCGCAGCCAGTGCCAACATCAAGGATTTTTTTTACAGAGTCTATGGAAGGAGTAAGAGAATGCAACTCTATGGAAAAATAATCGTTGAGCACAGAAGCCAGAAGTATGCTGTCTGTTCCTACCTTCATAGTAGAATTGCTGTGATTCAAAGAAAACTGTTTACACTTAAAGTCCATAATTTTTCAAACTCTTCTTTTTCCTTTTCTGTTGCGTCTATAAAGAAAAAACTGTCCAGCATTTAGCAGATAAATACTGAACAGTTCACTTAGATATATTTATTTTATTAGTATGTGTCTTTCACTCTTCTTGAAGCAGAGTACATTATACGTAATGCACCAGACTTTCTCAATTCCTGTTTAACGTCTGTAACGTCACCCATTCTTGTGTCTCTGTCACACTTCAAAGTAGTTGTTATGAAAGGCTTGTCAGCTTCATCTCTAGCTGCTCTTTCAGATTCTACGAAAGCAGCGATGTCTGATACTTCTGCAAGTTGGTCATTTAACTGGATACGAGAACCAGTACCAAATTTTGCATCAAGTGGAACACCAATATAGATGTTGCTAGCAAGAGATTTCTTTTCTAGTTTTTGTATTTCAGAAGCTTGAGGTACTTCGTATTTTACTATCACTGTTGCTTCACGCATTGTTGAAATAATCATAAAGAAGAACAACAAAGTAAACACGATGTCTGACATTGAGTTACTATTCAATGCTGGGGCTTCCTGATTTCCTCTTTTTGTGAATTTTGCCATTTTCTTTACCTCCTATTATTTTCCGCCAACATTCTTTGGTTCTGCCTCAGATATAGCAACAGGAATAGCTTTGTCTATTGCAGCCATTTGGTCGTTGTTACAATCAGCGTACTTTCTTCCAAACTTCTCTTTAGCTAAATCATTTCTTAACTCATTAACAGCAGCTGTCAATTCGTTTTGAACTTGGATGTACATCTTGTATGATGTACCACGGTCGTTCTGCAATGAGATAACACCTTTTGAAACCTCTACTTTTCCTAATAAATCAATTTCTCTTGTTTCTTTTTCAGGAAGGTTAGGAAGATTTCTTGGGTTTCCAAGGAATTCCTTAGCTCTATCCTTTAGAGAATTGATGTCACCAGGTTCTCCGTTGATAAGGAGTTGGTCATTCATATTTACCAATACTATGAAAGTATTTCTCTTGTGAATGTCTGGTGGTTTTACCTTAGGGTCAGATGGAGGTGGTAAACGTCTTTGAATACCTGAATCCGTATTGATAGATGATGTCAATAGGAAGAAGGTCAACAACAAAAACGAGATGTCAGACATTGCTGAACCGTTCAATGCTGGTAATTTTTTTCCGCCTCTTCTTGCCATTGTTTTATTTATTATTTAAGACGTTTTGAAACTTCTGAATAAAGTACAGAACCTATTACACCTGCAAATAATACATAGACAGTATAACAAGCTGCACCAATCCATTTTGATGAATCATAGTTTGCACCTGCTTTTTCAAAAGCAGCTCTTGGGATATCTGTTCCTGAAACTAGGAAATATGAAACGAAGAAAGCTACAAGAGTAATACCAAGTATTAAGATGAACAGCTTAGATTCTTTCCACATTTGAACTAGGAAGAAAATTCCTACTCCTAATATAGCTAGCACTGCAAAAACAAATACTACCCAATATGTAACGCTCCAAAGTGCGTTAGCTGAACCTTGCTCTGCGATAGGAGCGTCAGCTTTGAAAGTTAATGCATAACCTATAGTTGTGATTGTAGCGATAAGAGCAACAATCATTGTTATGATTAACACTAATTTATTTTCTTTTTTCATTTATTTTATCCTCCTTGGTTAATTAAGTAAGTAATTTTTGTCTGCTTGCATCTAAAGGGCCGCAAGCTTTAGTTAAGATTTATTACTTTCTATTTTTTACCAAGATGTCCATAAATGATATAGAAGCATCTTCCATTGTACCAACCAAACTTTCAATCTTAGAAAGAAGGTAGTTGTAGCATACTTGAAGAATCAACGCTGTGATAAGACCGAATACTGTAGTCAACAAAGCCACTTTCATACCACCAGCAACGATAGTTGGAGAGATGTCACCTGCTTTTTCGATATCATCGAAAGCTTGAACCATACCAACAACTGTTCCTAAGAAACCGAAAGATGGAGCGATAGCGATGAACAATGAAATCCAAATCATATTGCTTTCCAATCTTGCCATTTGAACACCACCGTAAGATGTAAGAGATTTTTCAACGTCTTCAAGACCATTGTCAACTCTATCAAGACCTTGGTAGAATATAGAAGCAACAGGACCACGTGTATTTCTACAAATTTCTTTTGCAGCATTGTAGTCACCTTTAACTACGTTTTCTTCAATTTTCTTCAATAGTTTGTCAGCATTTGTTGTTGCAAGGTTAAGGTAGATAATTCTTTCGATAACCAAACCTAGACCTAATATCAAACAAACAAGTACAGGAGTCATCCAACCAACACCACCTTGGATGTATTTAGCCTTAAGCATTTGGTGGAAAGACTGTTTGTCTGTAGCAGGAGCTTCTGTTTGAGTTGCTTCTGCAGCAGTTGCAGTTGTTTCTGATACAGTTGTTTCTGAAACTGTAGTTTCTGTAGATGTAGCTGCATCTTTAGCACCTTTTTGTGCAAAAGCAGCGTTTGATACGAATACTGTCAACAATAACATTATTGACAAATAAGCACATACTTTTTTCATAGTTTTTTAATTGTTTTTTAATTATTTTATTCCTTTTTTAATTCAAAAATATGGTTGCAAATTTACAACCTTATTTTCAAAAGACAATGAATATTTTTGTTTTTTTTCTTTATTCTTCCTCAATTTTATTCTTTTCCTGCTTATTTTCAGATACTAAGATACGGTCTATTCGCAATCCGTCTATATCTACCACTTCCAGCGTAAAATCTTGCCATTCTATCTTTTCGCCAACCTTTGGCATCTTTCCTATTTTTGCTAAAATCAATCCGCCTATAGTATTAAAATTGTTGGTCTGGTATTCTTCCTCTTTGTCGAAATGTGACAAGAAATCATAGAAAGGATACTGCCCATCAACAAGATAGGAGCCGTCTTCCCTTCTTACAAAGAGCTGTTGTTCATCTTCTTCCATCACAGAAGAATTGTCAACCAAAGCTTCCAGAATATCAGTCATAGTAATCATACCCTGAACAAAGCCAAACTCATCTATAATAAAAGCATAATGCACCTTAGTCTTTTTGAAAGATTCCAGTACATCGTAAACTCCTACGCTCTCGTGAATGAAATTTGGTTCTTTCATAAGGTTTTTTACCTTCAAATCCTTGCCTACAGCCTTTAGAATGTCCTTTATATATATCACTCCAACGATATTGTCCAGGTTTTTCTCCACTACAGGATAGATATAATAGACTCTGGAGCCTAGCTGTTTGATTACTTCTTCTATAGATTGGTCTTGTTCAAACCATTCTAGGTCTGCCCTTGGTGCCATAAGGGAAACTATTCCCCTATCGTTAAGGTCAAAGACTCTGTTTACTATCTCCTGTTCGTTTTCGTCTATCTCTCCTGCGTCTGCACTATCATCTATGATGGATTTGATTTCTTCTTCTGTAGCGTTTTGATTGCTGTGGTTCTTTATTCCCAACATAGAAGCCAGAGTAGAAGTAGTCTTAGACAAAAGCCACACAAAAGGAAAGGCAAGCTTGGAAAGGAAATTCATAGGTCTTATGATTATGCCTGCAACTTTTTCTGGGTTACTCATACCTATACGCTTTGGCAGAAGTTCTCCCAAAACAAGCATAACAAAGGTAGAAGAAAGCACAATGATAACTCTTGCTATGATTACAGCAAAAGATTTTGATACATTAAGATGTACAAACACCAAAGACAAACGGTCTATGTATTTCTCACCAGTATAAATACCTATGATAAGACCTATAGTAGTGATAGCTATCTGAATAGTGGAAAGGAATTTGTCTGGATTTTCCGTAACCTTCAGCACAGAGGCTGCATTCTTAGAGCCTTTCTTTACTTTGGCTTCCAGTTTGCTCTTCCTAGAAGAAACAACGGCTATTTCCGACATAGAAAACAGCCCGTTAAGTATCACGAAAAACAATAATATAAAAAGTTCCACAGCAAAGATTTATTCTGTAACTACGGTGTTTTGTTCTGTTGTTTCAGTGTGCTTTATAGAGGAAAGTTTCTTAGATTCTTTCTTTGCCTTGCTTTCATTTATAAAAGCAGCAATAATCAGCAAGCATACGCCTATAGTGATAGAGGCATCAGCAAAATTGAATATCGCATTGAAAAATCTGAAAGAGTTTCCTCCCACTATTGGCACCCAGTCTGGCCAAACAGTGTCTATCAGTGGAAAATAAAACATATCCACCACCTTTCCCAGCATCATAGGAGCATAACCTCCTCCTTGTGGGAAGAATGTAGCGACTTGGAAAATAGAGCTTTCAGAGAATATAAGACCATAAAACAAAGAGTCTATAATATTTCCTACTGCTCCTGCAAATATAAGGGCTATGGAATAGACAGTAAGGTTGTTGCCTTTTCTGTCTGAAAGCCTTTTCATATAGATAAACATAATAACGGAAAGTATAAGTCTGGCAGAAGTAAGAAATATCTTGCCAAGCTTGTCTCCCCAACTCATTCCAAATGCCATTCCTTTGTTTTCAAGGAAATGTATTCTGAACCAATCAAGACCAAACACTCTTATTTCGTCTCCTATGAGAAAGTGTGTCTTAATGTATATCTTTATCAACTGGTCTACAAACAAGATGATAAAGATAATTATCAGTGGTTTCTTTATGTTTTTCAATTTTCTTTTGTTCTTATCTTTTGTTGTTTTGCTGCATCTTAGCTTCTATGCTAAGTGTAGCGTGAGGTACTAGTCTTAGTCTTTCCTTAGGTATAAGTTTGCCTGTTACTCTGCAAATACCATATGTCTTGTTGTCTATTCTCTGCAAAGCATTTTCCAAATCCTTTATGTACTTTTGCTGACGTACTGCCTGTCTTGCGTTTTCTTCTCTTATCTGCACATTCAAGCTCTCATCTTCCATAGCTTTGAATGTAGGACTTGTGTCGTCTGTACCGTTAGAATTTGTATTGAATGCTTCTGCTTTCAATTCCTCAAGATTAGCTTTTGCAACTTCAAGTTTCTTCAAAATTAAAGCCTTGAATTCTTTCAATTCTTCGTCTGAATATCTTTCTTTTTCTTCCATTTCGTTAATCTGAGCTTTTAAATATTAAACAATTATATATCCTGGTTGCAAAGATACAAAACAATTATGAAATACGGCTTTTTTGCAGAAAATTTTCTTTATCAGCCCCTTTCAATACGTTTTTGTATTCTATAAGTCTTTTTAATATCAAAAACTATGCCTATTTAGAAAACTCTTATGCAAAATAAATCTTCGTCTTGCTTAAGTATATCTTCATACCACCATAGCAGAATCAAATGCCTACAAAGAAAAAACCTGATTCTATTTTCGTAGAACCAGGCTTTATTTTTTATTTTATTTTCTTTCAGTCTCGCTTTTTTATTGTCACTCGTACAATATCGCCAGGCTGTTTGTTTATCTTCTTGCGAATCTCTTTAGTGATACCTATAATGCTGTTTGGTGTACCCATTCGGCATAGGGAGCCATCGTATTTTTCTCCGTCAAATGTGGCGTGAACCTTCACTCTGTAGGAGCCAAACTCCTCTTTGCAATCCCAAGGAAACTCCATATAGGCAGCATCCATATCGGGATTTTTCAGTATCACTTGTTCGAATTCGTAGATGTCTTGCATTATTTCTTGCCGATTTTGTATCCAGCAAATCCATAGAAGCAAAGGTAGATATAACTTATCATAGGGATAATGAATGACATTCTTATGCCTATAACGTCTGCCAACAAACCTTGCAATGGAGGAAGGACTGCACCACCAAGAATCATCATAATAAGGATAGAAGAAGCACTTGCTGTCTGCTCGCCCAATCCGTCTATTGCCAATGTGAATACGTTGCCCCACATAATAGAGTTAAACAATCCCATAGCCAACAGACACCACATAGTTACAGGTCCCTGCATAAACATTGCACAGATAAGCAATGCTATATTTACCATAGTGAAGATACCAAGTGTAAGAGCAGGTCTTCCGCTACCTATGTAGAAGAAGATGAAGTTGAATACTACAAATACAAGGAACATCCATACATCTGCAAACTTCAAATCTTTCAATCCGTAGTTAACCAAATAGATTACAAGGAAAGAACCTACAGCCAAAAGTATCATATAAAGGATTTTCTTAGCCTTGTCTGCCTTAGACAATGATACAGCACCAAGGAATCTTCCTATCATAGCACCACCCCAGTAGTAAGAAAGGAAAGCTGCTGCTATAGTTTCTGGAAGATTTACTGCGTCTTTCATATAAGATACAAGGTTGCTACCTACTGCTACCTCTGCTCCTACATAGAAGAAGATACCCAAAGCTCCAAGAAAAACATAAGGTTTTTTGAATATGCCTTCAGAAGATTCTTCTGCATTGGATTCTGTCTCTGTGTCTGCAGAAATCTTTACTGTCTTGATATATATTGTAAGGAGTAAAAGCAATATAGCAAGGAACAGATAAGGATAGAACAATGCTTCTGTAGTCTGTGCATCTTTAGTGAAATAAGAAAGGATAAAGTATCCTCCAAGGGCTGGTCCTAGTGTTGTACCAAGAGAGTTGAAAGCCTGTGTAAGGTTTAGTCTAGAAGAAGCTGTCTCTCTGTCACCAATGATAGATACAAATGGGTTGGCTGCTATCTGCAAGAAAGTAAGACCTGTACCCATAAGAAACAAAGGTATAAGGAATACACCGAAAGTCAACTGCATCTTGGCTGTAATAGCAAACAAGAAGCAAGCTATTGTTTCTATCAAAAGACCTATCATAAGGGTTGTCTTGTAACCATATTTGTGGATAGGGTCTTTTCCTGTCTTAGTCCAGAAATAGAAAATCAGTGAAATCACAAAGTAGGCTACAAAGAACGCAAACTGTACTATGTTTGCCTGAAAATGTGAAAGCTGATAGACATTCTTAAAGTATGGAATAAGAATATCGTTGAGTGATGTGATAAAACCCCACATAAAGAAAAGCACTGTAACGCTTATCATAGGGATTAGAGATTTTTTCTGTGTGTTTAAATTTTCCATTTTTATTGTTTTGTTTTCTTTTTCCCACCAAGTTTATACGCAAAAGTTTTATTTTTGTTTCAAGGTCTTATTTTGCTGTTGCTGTTTGCTCCAGTTCTTTGGTTAGGTAGTACAGGGTGTTGTGTTTGTTATCAAAGAATGTCTTCTTAGCCAAATCTACAAGGTTTTGTATTGTGACTTGTTTGTAGTTTTCTTTGTCGTTGTTGATATTATTAAGCATACCAAGGTGTTCGTAGTAGGCAAGGTTCATAGCTTTGTCCAGTATCCTCAGGTTGGCAAAGGTAGATGTGGAAAGGTTTTTGTTTTTCACCTTCTGAAATTCTCTCTCTGTAGGAGGGTTTTTGATAAGGTTTTCCAGCTCTTGCCAGATAAGTTCTTCCCCTTGTTTTATATCTATTCCGTCAGCATATTTTCCCAAAACGATAAACAGTCCTTTGTCATCGTCGGCACTTACTACGGCATCTATAGCAGTAAAGACCTGCTGCTCCAGTACAAGAGAGTTGTACATTCTGCTGCTCTTGCCGTTGCTAAGTACGTCACTTATAAGGTCAAAGGTATAAAACTCTTTCTCCCTACGAGAAGACATAGGGAAAGTAATCATAATAATATTGCTTGGAACGTCTCTATATACTGTCTTTTCTCTGTTTTGTGTCTGCAGTGGTTCCTGAGAATAAGAGATAGTCTTCTCGCCTGTGCTTGGGAAAGAGAATATTTTTTCTACCAAAGCGAAAGCTTCTTCTTCCTTTACGTTGCCAGAGATAGTAAGTACGGCATTGTTTGGCTGGTAGTAGGTATTGTAAAATTCTCTCACTATGTCCAAGGTTGCAGACTCTATGTGTGAGATGTCTTTTCCTATGGTCTGCCATTTGTATGGGTGTACCTTGTAGGAAAGTTCTCTCATCTCCTTGTACAAATCTCCGTATGGCTGATTGAGGTATCTTTGTTTGAACTCCTCTATCACTACTTTCTTCTGCACAGAAAGATGTTGCTCATCTATGAGAAGGTTTCTCATTCTGTCGGCTTCTATGGTAAGAATAGTCTCCAGGTATATGGAAGGCACGCTAACGTAGTAGTTGGTGTAGTCATTGTTGGTGAAAGCGTTGCTTTCTCCTCCTATGGAGTTGATAAGATTGTCAAAGTCTGGGAAGTTCTCGCTGCCTGAAAACATAAGATGTTCAAACAAGTGTGCAAAACCAGTATGTTGTTCATCTTCGTTTTTTGCTCCTACCTTGTATAATAGGTTTACTGCTACCAGTTCTGTAGTGTTGTCGGGATTGATTACTACCCTAAGACCATTCTCAAGAGTTTTTTCCTTAAAAGTTATCATTGCTTATAGTATTTACTCCGCATAAAAGTTTAAAACCGCAGTATTTGCAGGTTGCATCATTTATATTTCTTTTGTAAACTTCGCCTTCTGGCTTATTTAACAGAGAACGTAATTTTTCCTGCAATAGTGTGGTGAACTCCTTATCTGTTTGTTCGTTGTAGATAAGGACCTGCTTGTCCACCATTATGTCTGTATCTTTTATATCGCTTAGATATTGCAGACAAGGCTGTATGTTTACCTTGCCTTTTTTGGAATGATACAGCAAGTAACAATACATAAGAATTTCAAACAAGTAGTTCATTTTGCTCTTTCTTGCTCCTTTATTGTTGCACTCAAAAGCATCGGAAAGAAGTATTGTACCCGTTTGGGAAGATTTCTTTCCTGTCTTGTAATCCACTATTCTTATTTGTCCGTTTTTGTCTGTATCTATTCTGTCTATACGTCCTTTTAACAAGACTTTCTTTCCGTCCACCGCTATCTCTCCTTGTATATCCTGCTCTCCTTGTATGTTTTTAACGCCTTTAAGTTTGTCGTCCTCTATCAGTTTTTTAAGATAATCCACCAGCATATCTTTGTGCATACTGGTTATGTTGCGTATAAGTCTTGCCTGGTTCTCATCGCCCTCTATCTCCTCTAAGGCTTTTTCTACTGCTTCTTTGGCTGCATCTTCTATATTGGAGATAAGAGCAGGGTTGCCATCATATTTTTCATACAAGAAGTTGGCAGCATTGTGAAAAGCAGTACCAAAGTCTGCATCAAGACTGTCACCATCGTTGTCTGATTGTTCTCTTATATATCTTACATCGTTAAGATAGAACTTCAGTTCGCAGTTTAGCAGAGAATTGATATTGCTTGGAGCTAGTCGGCGTGGGGATTTTGTGGAAGAGCTTTCTACAAAAGGAAAATCTTCCTTGCTGCAGTTGTAATCTTTCACAAATTTCTCCTCTGCATAGTTAGCCACCATAGAGTATTCTTTTATCTCTTTTGGAAGTTCCACCTTAAGCTGTCTGCAGAAGCGGCTTATCTCTCTTACTCCCTCTGTAGTGTCTGTAGTATAGACTATATCCATTCTCTCTGCGGTATGCAATAGTCTGTAGAAATAGTAGGCAAATAGTCCCACCTTTCTTTCTAGGGAGAACATATTGTAAGCTTTTCTAAAGGAGTCTGGAATAAATCCTCCTGGTCTTGAGACATTAGGAAGGTTGTTATCTGTAGTGGAAAGCATAAGGATATATTTGAAATCCAGCGTTCTTGTCTCCAACAGTCCCATTACCTGTATGCCGTCCATAGCTTCAGACTGCAGGTCTATGCTCATAGAGTTAAGGTCTTTCTTTATCACGTCCGCCATAATAGCTTCTGTAAGGTCTTCTTTAGCTATAGACTCAAACACCTTAGAAAAGTCTTTCATCTTTTCATCTACTGCTTTCAACACGTCCAACTGCCATACAGCTTCCACTTTGTCTTTCTTGTATCTTTCTGCAAGGGCAAGGATTTTCTTTGAGACATTGTCTTGTGTAAACTCTTGTTTGCTTAAAGACAACACAGCATCTAGAACATCGTTGTACAATTCACTCTGGCGGAAAGGATAACCCATAGTGATATTGGTCTTTACGTCTTTATCTATAGACTTCAGCACCATAGGTATCAGCGATTCGTCGTTAAGGATTATGGCGACATCTTTAGGATTATCGTATTCTATCTGTTGTAACCATTGTTTTATATAGGTGACAGAAGAGCTCTCATAGGTGCATTTGATAAAGCGTATATCCTGTTTGGAGGTGGAGATACGGTCAAAGTTGTTCTTGGAGAAAGATTCATTCATAGGGAAAGACATCTTGTTTTCTCTTATGAAGATACCTGCCTCGTGTGGAGGCATATCCAAAGAAGAATAGTCGGAGTAGTATTTGTCGTAATCCCAGTAGAAGGTGGTATCGTATTTTTCTTTCAAGAGTCTAAAGATTTTTCTCTCGCTAGCGTTAAGCACAGAAAAGCCTGCTATCTTTATGCTTTTGCAGTCAAAAGAGATTTCATCCCTTTCCAGTCTTTGTACAAACTCTCTGTAAAGCATACCAGAGTAAGCAAGGGATTCTTTCTTTAAGGTATTGTTAAAATCCTCATAGATTTCATAAAGGCAGTTCCAGATTTTAACAAAGTTATGCATAATAGCACTCTGTTCAAAGTCTATAGCGAAGAATCTTTCCAGGTATGCTCTCTGCTCCTGAGTAAGAATATCCGAAGCAGAAACTTTTAAACTAGAATATTCATCTAGGTTGGTATATATAGTCTGGGCATTGACAAGGTTTTTGTCTAGCTCATCGAAATCGTTTAGAAGCATACTGCCCCAGGAATAAAACTCCGAGAAAGTCTCCTGTTGCTGTCCCTCTGCTAGAGGGTGGTGTGAGTAATAGACATTGCAGTAGGACTTATACAAATAGTAAAGCAGAGAAAGGTTGTCTGCCTTTTTCTTGTCTTCTATCTTGGAAGATACAAGGTCATCTACAGACCTTATCTCTGAAGAAAAGAAAGGAGGTCTTTTTATTTCTTTTATCTCTTCCAGCAAGAAACGTTTTGCTCTACGGTTTGGCAAAACTATCATAGTATCTTGCAGACCCTGTAGTTCGTTGTCTATAATATCTTTTGCTACTCTATATAAAAATCTGTTTTCCATAGACATTCTTCCTCCTTATATTACTTTATGCAGTTTCTGCTGTTGGATTGTAAAGTTTTCTTCGTCCACTTCCACATACCAAAGGTAGCAGGAAATGTTTTTGTATCCCATCTGCTGCAGCAAATCTCTATATTGTCTTACCTGTGATTCTCTCTCCTGTAGTGAGGAATCTATCTCGGCAAACTTGTAATCCACTATCACGGCTTCATCCTCTGCTATCATAAGTCTGTCGGGACGTTTCTCCTTGAGAGAAGTGTGATTGTTCATATCCTTTTCATAGAAAGCTATATTCTTTTCATTCATCACCTGATAGCTACCATCAAACCAGTGATACTCTCTAGCATATTCCATCATAGCAGAAAGAATATCTTGCAGGGTTTCCTCCTGTTTTTCTATGTCTTGCTCACATTTTATCTCTGCCATAATGTTGTGAAGTCTTGTACCCAGAAGACGTTTGTCGGCAACGTCGTCCTTAGATGTTGAGAAGAAATACTCTGCTGCTGTCTTGGAAGCACTATAGGAAAGGACGTTGTCCTCAAAAGCTATATCTTCTATCTTTATAAGAAAGTTCTCTTTTTCCTCAGCTGTGTTGCTGGCTTTTTTTGGTGGATAGTAGATAGCATCTTGTCCATTGTAAAGATACAATAGTGGGTCTGTATCCGTTGGAGAGAAAAAGGCTTTGAAAGATGTAGACAGTATGTATTTGTATATATATTTTGCTACGGATTTTTCTACGTTTACGTTGTAGTCTTTATCCAATGCTAAGCCCATAATCAAAGAAAGGTGTTTCTTTGGACGGGTAAGTGCAACGTATAGCTTGTTTATGTTGTCTACCTCTTCTTGTTTTCTCTCTTCTTCACCTTCTTTATAGTATATGGTTTTGGCAAGTTTGGAAACACTCGCCTGAAGTAAAGGCATTTCTTTTATTATTGCATCTTCCTTGTCTGTATTGGCTAGCCAAATAATCTCGTTGGATTTTTCCAGTGCCCAGTCACATTGTGGGATAATGACTATATCGTATTCCAAGCCTTTACTCTTGTGAATAGATGTCAGTCTTATGCAGTCCTCTCCTGCTACCATTTCCACGCTAGATTCTGCCAAGACCTCATCCCAGTACAGCAAGAAATCTTTTATAGAAGATGCTTTCCTAGATGCAAAGGATTTCACTCTATCATAAAAAGCTGGTAAGAAAACAGTATCTTCCTCCAGTTCCAGCACTCGTGCTATGGAGAAGATAGTCTCCAACAAAGAAGTGTGATTCTTAGCATCGGCTTTAAGCTTTAGGAGTTTCTCTGTATTCATTGGGTTGAAAGAATCCAGGTATTCCTTGCTGATATTGGCAGACTTAGGTTTCTGCATAAACTTCAAAGCACATATTATCTTCTCTACAGAAGAAGAAGAGGCAAACCTGAAAGCTCTATCAGAGACAGGGTTGTAGTGTTTGGAAATGTCTGGCTCTTGCTCGTCCAGCTCTTTTAGGGCTTTAGCCATTTCGTCCAAATCGTTGTTGGAAGAAAACAGCAAAGCTATATCTTTATTCTTGTAGCCCAGAGAACGGTAAAACTCTATCTCCTCTCTGGTTTTCTCTATCACGTCTATACGTTCTATCCTTTCACTGCCTGAGGATTTGTATGGATACATCCATACTCTCACGCTACCTTTGTCTTTCTGGTCTTCGCTGCCAGGCTGTTGTGTGGCTGTAGCGTCATACAGGGAAGAGAATAGAGCGTTGTTGAATCTTATAATGTTTTCGTATGTTCTAAAGTTATATTTCAAAGGTCTCTCCTCATTCACCTTGTCTGTGCCTCTAGCTTTGTCTATCTCTGAAGACATAATACCAGCATCGCCATCGTTCCAGCGGTATATGCTCTGCTTGGTATCTCCAAAGATAAAAGCTTTGCCACCATTGGCTACACACTCATTGATAAGCAGTTTAAGGTTGTGCCAATCGGGGTGTGAGGTATCCTGAAACTCATCTATCATAATATGGTTGATATATGCTCCAATCTTCTCATAGACAAAAGAAATATCATCTGTCTGAAGCATATTCTGCAACACATATTTTGTCTCTCCAAGAAGGAAAGACTCATCTTCTTTCAATAGGCTTGCTCTCTCGTTGTCTATATATTTCAATACGCCTATAGGATATATACAGCGTTCATATACATCCAGTGTGTTAAGAGTCCTTTGTGCCAAAACTATAGATTCTACCAGTATCTCAAAAGCTGCAGGATTCTCAGGATATTCTTTCTTTACTTTTTTCAGTAAAGGTGTACCGCTTTTTAGCTTGTATAAGATGACTTCAAAAGTATTGGCAAGATTCTTAGGTGTCTGCTCCCAAAACTCTTTACCTGTTCTATTTACTATGTTGTTGTATAGTATTCCTCTAGAGAAAGAATCTTCATTGAGTCTATTTTCACCGCATATATTAAAGAAAGCATTTCTAAACTCATCTTCTTTTGCTAGCACCTTACTCTTTAGCTCTAGGACTGTCTTACGTATTTGTTCCAGTTTATCTATATCTAGAAGATGTATATTGTTGTTGACTATGGCTTTTTGTCGTTGGGAGATTATCTGTGTAAGGTCTTTTTCAAAGTTCCAGCGTTCGTTGTCCTCCACCCTTTTGTAGAAATAGTTCTTAAGCCAGTTGTCTAGTGTAGGGTCTTGCTTGCTTTTAGCTAAGACGTTTTTCACTGCTTTGAGATTGTAGTCATCGTCTTTCAAGACTATATTAAATCCTGTACCAATGCCTAGTTCCTTAGCCATATTCTTCAACACCATCTGGAAGAAAGAGTCTATAGTACAGATATTGAAGAAAGAATAGTTGTGCAACAGACTACTCAAAGCTCTATGTGCTCTATGCTGTATATCTTCTTTGGTATATTCTGGATGACGTTCCAAAAGATTCTTTACATAGTCTTTGGCTTTCTTACTATCTGCATCTTCCACCATAGCAGTAAGCACTTCCACTATACGGTCTTTCATTTCCCTAGTAGAAGCATTGGTGAAAGTTACAGCCAGTATGTTTTTATAGTTTTGCGGATTCTCCAACAGCAAATCTATATACTCCAACACCAAATGAAATGTCTTCCCACTACCAGCAGAAGCATTATAAATACACAACCCCCTAACGTCTATCATAGTCACACATTTTTTAGTTCAATGTGCAAATATACGAAAAAAAGAGCAACCTTTTTAGGTTGCTCTTCTTATTATTGTATTATTTCTTAAACGTAATAACTGGAACTGTTTTTACACTTTCACTTTTAGTTTCATACCTATACGTTCCTGTTTGGAAGACTTTATATCCTTGAGGTTTTTCTACCATTGACTGCTCAAATGCAGAAGCATATCCGAAATGAGGTTCACAACACCTGATTTTGCACCTTCAGGAACAAGGCACAAAATGATAGAAAATGAAAAATTCCGTTCATTTCCGTGTTAAGATATGTTAAGCAGATGTTTTCATTTTGGGGTTTTTGAAATTTTTGTTTCCAGTTTGTTTCTTTTGGTTGTTTCCTCTTTCGGGGAGTATTGATATTCAGTACTTTACAATTCGGAAGCAGATTCTCAAGAAGTCAATTATGATAATTGTCTATTTTTATGACAGGATTCCATCTAATGGTCTAATCGCTCCCTATCGGAGCGAATTAGATCATTAGACGAAATACCTTATCCGTTTTCTCAGTTAAATAAGAAATCTGAGACTAAGACTTGTCAAAAAAAACATCAAATGCTGGAAAAATAAAACGAAGAGTTACGCCAGCGAAACGAAGAGTTAGAAAAATAAAACGGCGTTTTATTTTTTATTACTATCTACTAAACATCACATCAAGACACTCGACTAATTGAAACACAAGATTTGAGTTTATGCTCGAAGCAAACATAGAGTCTTATATTCTCTCAATGAGGCGAACCAGCCTATAGCAATGAATAGTAATATAAAAAAAGAGCACCCTCAACGAGTGCTCTAACTAATTAACATTATGCCTAACGTGTTTCTTTTTATATTACTATTTCCCAATAGTTTGTTATATTCTTTTTTTAAAGAGCAACACGATCTAAATTGCTTTTGTTTAACACGTTAATATATACTATTATTAACTAATAGCCATATTAATGTACAAAGTGGTAAGTTATTGTTCCTTTCTGGAAGTCTTTTTCATCGTCGGTAGCAGAGAACTTAGATTTCTTTGCTGCCTGCTCACAGACACGCCAGATGTTGGTGTTCATAAGTGTTGTACCTCTTGCTCCTGCTCTGGCCTCTATGACGTTTCCTTCCTGGTCAACTTTTATGTCCACTACCACGTTTCCTACGTCGTTTTTGTTGGATTTTGGCTGTGGTAGGGCTTTAGCACTACGACCTTTCAGTGAAAAAGCTCCGCCAGTAGCATTGGTGCCGTTGCCTCCTCCGCCAGTGCCGTTTTCTCCTGCACCATATCCAGTGCCTGAGCCAGTGCCGTTGCCGTTGGATTTCTTCTTGCCAGGGAACATAGCGTCGTTTTCTACGGCAGGTTTGGTGTCCTTCTTAGCGTTTTCACGCTTTGGAGGGTTTTTCTTGGCAGATATAGGGGCTTTCTCGTTGCTTGTGACATAAGAGTCTTCGTCGGTGTTGACAGCTTCGGAGGTCTGCTCCTGTGTCTCTTCTCCGCCAACTTCTCCCATCATAGCATTACCTACATCTGTAAGGTCACCTGCAGATATTTCCACTCCCAGCTCTGGAGGTGGTGGGTCCTGATATGGCAGACCAAACACCAGCAAGAGAAGAATAATAATGATGTGCACCAATACGGTAACACCTCCACTTATTATTTTGCGTTTATTTTCGTTGTTCAGTTGCATCGGTTATTTGGTTTTTGCCTCTGTTGCAAGGATTACCTTATGTTTTGTATTGTGACGCTGATTGATATGATTTACTGCGTCAATCACATAGACTACGCTCTGCACTTGTACGGTGTGGTCGGAATGTAGTTTTACGGTTCCTTCCTGTACATCGTTTAGCAAAGCTTCCAAGAATGGTTCCAACTCCTCTAATGTCTTAGGCTGGTTTTCTACATAGAAGTGTTCTTCAGCGTCTATAGATACGGTAACGTTTTGTTTTGCCATAGTCTGTCCAGAAGAACTCTGTGGTAGAAGCAGCTTGATAGCATTAGGGCTGATAAGTGTTGATGTTAGCATAAAGAATATAAGCAACAAAAACACCAAGTCAGACATAGAAGATGAGTTGAAGCTTGGACTTATCTTATTTCTACTCTCTAACATAATACTCTGGGATTATTCTGCAGGTTCGTGAAGCAAATCCATAAATTCCATTGTGCGAGATTCCAAGATAAAGACCATCTTGTTTATCTGTCCCACGATGATAGAGTATAGGAAAGAAGCTATAAGACCTACTATAAGACCTCCTACAGTAGTTACCATTGCTTCGTAGATACCACTAGAAAGAAGTTGTATATCTATATTGTTTCCTGCGTTAGCCATATCAAAGAAAGCCTTTACCATACCTGTAACAGTACCAAGGAAACCTATAGATGGTGCAAGGTTAGAGATAGTAGCCATCATAGATACACCGCTCTCTAGTTTAGAGATTTCCATCTTACCTACGTTTTCTACAGCTTGGTTGATGTCGTTAAGTGGACGACCAAGACGTGAAAGACCTTTTTCTATCATTCTGCCTATAGGAGAATCGTTGCTTGCACAAAGGTTCTTGGCTCCCTGTAGGTCGCTGTTGTGTATGCAGTTCTTCACGTTAGCCATAAAAGCTGTATCTTCTTTCAAAGCTTTCTTCAAAGCTATGTATCTTTCTACGAAAAGGTAGATAACATACAATGAAAGAAGTCCTAGGACTATCATAATCCAACCACCCTTTGTTGCTAGCTCAAAGATGTTAAGCGTTTTGGTTGTTGGTTCTGCAGCTGCTTGTGTAGTAAGCGTAGCTGTCTGAAGTAAAATGTTTGATAATAACATTGAATTTCGATTGTTTTAAGGTTATTGTTTATTTTGTTTTCTTATTGTGTTTCTATTTTATGATGACTTTTTCTATCTGTACACCCTTAGCACTTGTGATGTGTATGAAGTATATTCCCTGTCCAAAACGTGCAAGGTTGATGCTTTCTGGAACATCTTCCATAGTGTAAAGGTTTGCTCCCATAGCGTTGTAGATTTCTACCTTTTGTACTTGTGCGTCTTGCTTGTCGAAGTAGATAGTGTTTTCTGATGGGTTAGGATAAACTTTTACCTGATAGTTTTCTTCTGCTTCTTCCAATCCCATTACAAGGGTTGTGAAAGTGAATTCTTCTGTCCAGTCGCTATAGTATGGGTCGCAGTTAGCTCTTACTTTCATCTTGTATTTTGTGTTTGGAGTAAGACCTATAGGAGAGAATACTGGAGAGTTGTTGATAGTAGTGTAAGTCATAGGATAGTTTTCTGAGAATTTAGCAAACTGTATCTCCCATTTTGTCTGTGTTACACTACCTGGAGTCCACTCTATTCTTGCAGAAGAGTGTGCTACATCTTCGGTGTGCAATCCGCTTACCTCAGCACACAAAGAAGGCATAGTAGTGAAAGAAACCACTTCGCTCCAGTCGCTATATACCTCGCCACAAGATGCTCTTACAAAGGCTGAATAAGAACGTCCACCCATAAGGTTTTCCAAGTGTGCCTGTGAGCCTGTAAATGGAAGTATTGTTCCTTCTCCTGCTGTGTGACCAGCAAAGCCATAGTCTATCTCAAAAGAGTTCTGTCCTGCTCTTGGTGTCCAGTGAAGATAAGCATCTGTGATGGTTACAGAGTCTTTTGTTAAGGCGTATGGTACAGAGTCGCAAGCGTATGGAGTGCGGAAAGTCTTTTGTTCTGAGTAGCAAGTATCTGTTACTGTGTTGTTGTATTTTGCTAAAGTGTAAGTACGGTAGTAGTATGTAGTACCAGAGAAAAGATTTGTGATGTCTGCTGTGAATGTCTTAGGAAGACCACTTGCTGTAACAGAGCCAGCAACAGCTATCATAGTACCTGTAGCTGCTGTAGGGTTAGAGGTTGTACCATAGACAAATCCTTTTCCTGTTATAGAGGCAGCATCACCAAAATCTGAGATAGTACCAGATAGGGTAGCAGAAGTAATCATTACGTTGGTAGCATCGTCTGCAGTAGCTGTAGGAGGTACTGCTGGAAGAGTTACAAAGGTATGTGAACTAGAGAATACTGTATCATAGACAGAGCCAGTCTTTGTTCTTACCCACGCTCTTACATAGTATGTTGTGTTAGGGTTAAGATACTTGGCTGCCTGAGTAATTGCATAAGAGAAATCTCCTGGAGTAGTACCAGATACAGACTGCTTGGTAGCACCAGAAAAGTCTGAATTTAGACTCCACATAAAACCTTTGGAGTTTACTGTTGCACCGCTATTGGTAAAGTAAGCGTTGAATGTAGCTTTTACAGCTGTGATTTCTGTAACATTTGTCATAGTTACTGTTACCTGTGCCTTAGTTACAAACATAGCACAAGCAAAAACTACCAATAAGAATATATTTCTCTTTTTCATAGTACGGTTATTTTCTTTATTACACTTTAATACAGAGGGCAAATTTACAAAAATTTTTCCAACACTACACTATTTCAGTGAGTTTATTTTTGTTTTTCCTGTTTTTTGGTCTTTCGTATTATCACAGAATATGCCAGAAGAAGTCCTGCGATGAAAGATATAGGTCTTGTAAGTATGTCACCATTGGCGGCAAAGAATGTAAGCTTGCTCTGTAAAGCAATAGTCTGTTTTAAAGCTTTTTCTTCCCAGTATTTTCCCCGTTGGAGTATCTCCCCCCTTGGAGAAATGAAGCCAGAGATACCTGTGTTGGCACTGCGTGCTACGTATCTTCTGTTTTCTATCGCTCTAAGCCTTGCAAAAGAAAAATGTTGCTTGTATCCTGGAGTATCTCCCCACCAGCCATCGTTGGTCATAACGAACAGAGCTTGTGCTCCCTCTTTGGTGAATTTTCTTATATAGTTGCCGTCTGCAGACTCGTAGCAGATAATAGGAGCGATTTTCTTTCCAGATGTTTTTGAGGTGAAGATTACCATATCTTTATCCACTCCCAGAGAACCTACTGTTCCTCCCATATCCAGAGCCAGCTTTTCCATAAAGGAGAGATATTTTGAAAACGGCATCTTCTCTACTCCTGCTGTAAGGACACTCTTGTGATGTATCTGGAAATCTTCTATCAATCCAGAACGTGGTATATCTACGGATATGTTGCAAGCTTCGTAGTATTCGTCTATACTGCCTCTAATCTTTCTTGCTGCTGGAGTTTTCTCTCCCTGAGCAAGTTTTCTTTTAGAAGAAAGGCCTGCCACCACTTCTGCTTTTTTCCAGCGATTGACAAATTTGTTAAGTTCTTCTATACTTGGCACTTTGTCTAGATGGTCTTCCCAGGCATACTCTTGTATAGCACTCTCGGGCATAAGGACGTAATCTACCTCATCGTCCATATATGGAGATATAAGGTTAAGGGTTCTTTGTGTGACTTCGTATGGGGATAGTTCGTATTGCTCTGTGTATGGGTCTAGATTCGGCTGTGCTATTACTACTGTAGCTTTCTGTGTATTTTCTTCCTTGTATGAGTACCACATATATGCAGAACCCACGATAGGTATCAATAAGACTACAAGCAAACATACTCCCTCCAGATATTTTCCAAAAAGTCTTTTCTCGGGGATATTTAAGGACAAGCTGTTAGGGGTGAACTTCTCTTTCTTTCTAAGCCAAAGATATACAAAGATATTTACAAGCAAAATCCAGATACTGCCTCCCTCCATACCAGTGATGCTGTACCACTGCACAAGAAAAGGATAGTTGGCAAAACTATTGCCAAGGTTAAGCCAAGGGAAGTTCAAATCCCAGTTGAACTGTATGTTTTCAAACAATATCCAATACAACAACAAAAAGAAATAAGACCCTACGCTATTGTTGGAAACCTTCTTGGTGAAATGGTACACATGGAATGTTAAAGCCATAAGGCAAGCCTCAAAAAACGGTACCAGTATAGCTACAGGGGTAGCCATGCTTATCCAGTAGGTATTTGAGAGTGTGAATAGTAGAAATGGCAAATAGGAATAGCAAAATGCTGCAGAGGAAAGAAACTCTTTGTTTTCATTGTTGTGAGATATATAGTCTTCCACCCAAAGCAAAGGCACAAAAGCTACCAGCATCAGTGGGGCTAAAGCCATTGTTCCTATCCACGCTACTGAAAGCAAAACTCCAGAAAGCATCGCTATTGCTAAAAGTCTTTTCTTGGTCATAGTTTTTCCTGTTTATAGTTTTTGGAGGATATTGTTTATGTATATGTACGGTACTATTTATATATGTGTGTAGTAGAGACTACCACGTCCATCTTTACATCAAATTCTTCCACTGGCACATTGTCCACCAGCTGAAAATCAAAGCATACTCCTACCTTTGGAGCGTTTACCGTCTTAAGCAGTCTATCGTAAAAACCTCTACCTCGTCCCATTCTGTTTTTGTTGCTATCGAAAGCTACTCCTGGGATTATCATAAGGTCTATCTTGTCTAAAGAAGTAAACTCTTCTCCTACAGGCTCTAGGATACCAAACTGCTCTCCTGCTACCATAGAAGAATCTCCCTGATATTGTCTTAACTTAAGATCGTCTCCATCTACGCAAGGAAGAAGTATAGTCTTGTCTTTGTACCACTGCTTTACAAAATCCTGTGTGTAAACCTCATCATCCATAGACCAGTACAATAAAACGACATTTGACGACTGGAAAAGTTCTTCCTGCTCCAGCATCTTGAAGATTGGTATGGACAACTCTTGCTTTTGCTCTAGTGAAAACTCTTTCTTTTTCTCTCTTATCTGCTTTCTAAGTATCTTCTTGTCTTCCATTAGTAACATTCTGTTTTTATTCCCAAAGCTCTAACTCTGTCTGCATAGCGTTCCATTTCCTCTGGCTCTAGTTTTATAAGGTCTTTGTCTGGTGTAGCACGGTCTATAACATAAAGCATCACCATACGAGGATTAACCTGTTTAACAGTCTCCAGCCACAAAGAAAATTCTTCCTCTGTTGTGTTGTCTATAACTTCTGCTTTGTTCTTGCTACGGACAAGTATAGTTTGTATGATAGCTTTGCTACCAAAGCGTATAAGGTTTTTCTTAATATCTTCAAATTTCGCTGTAACAGGTTTTGATATTCTGTTGTACATCTCTTCTGTTCCTGCGTCTATCTTCAAGATTGGGTTGTCTATAAGGTGCAATGCTTTCCATACATCTTCTCTGTCTAGGTTGGTAGAGTTGGTAAGGATAGATACTTTTGCTTGTGAGATATATTTATCTCTTAGCTCTATCACATCTTCTACTATTCCTAGGATTTCTGGGTGAAGTGTAGGCTCTCCGTTGCCAGAGAATGTGATGCTGTCCACTTTCTTTCTGTCCTCTTCTGGAGTATTCAGACACCAGTGAAGAAGACTTTCCTTTATCTTTTCTCTTTCGTTGAATCCTACCTTTACTGTTGTGTCTATCTCGTTCCAGCCACATTCACAGTAAACACAGTTGAATGAACAGTATTTCTTCTGTGTAGGTAAGACG
>JAGHSX010000020.1 GCA_018065645.1 Candidatus Scybalousia scybalohippi | reverse complement strand
GACGGCTTCATGGACGAAATAGATGTCACTCATTTTGCCAAAGGAACCTATGTAGTAAATCTATTCACATCCAAAGGTCGCTGCACAAAAAAGATACTGGTACAATAAAGCATATTGATACAAGCAAAAACAATAGCCGAAGTTTTTCTACAACTTCGGCTATTTTGTTATTGTAAAGAGTGTTCTGTTAATACAGACTACAACTCGTTTTGTTTTAGTTTTTCAACGTAGTTGTCTATCATTGTAAGTTGTTTCGGAATGTCTATCTTTTGAGGACAATGTGTTACACATTGGCCACAGCCTATACAATGAGAAGCTTGTCTTAGTTTTGGTACTGTTCTGTCGTAACCTACCAAGAAAGCACGGCGTTGTTTCTTGTAGTTTTTGTCTTGAGAGTTCTTTGCAATATTGTCTTCGTTGATACATTTATTGTAATGGCTTAAAATAGCTGGAATGTCAAGACCATAAGGGCAAGGCATACAATAGTTGCAATAGTTGCAAGGAATAGTCTTCAAATCGTATATTTGTTTTGCTATCTCCTGTAGGAAATCCAACTCCTCACTTTTCAATGGTACCAATGGACAATGTGAAAGCAGATTGTCTTTCAAGTGTTCCATGAAAGTCATACCACTCAATGAAGTAAGAACATTAGGATAAGTTCCACAGAAACGGAAAGCCCAAGAAGCGATACTTCTTTCTGGCTCACGCTCTTTCATTTGTTTTGCTATATAGTCTGGAACATTTGCAAGTCTTCCTCCAAGCAATGGTTCCATGATTACAGCAGGAATGTTTCTTTTCTCAAGTTCGTTGTATAGGTAGTCGGCATTTACATTCTCTGGCTCTATCTCGTGAGCAAACTTCCAGTCTAGGTAGTTCATCTCTATCTGAACGAAATCCCAGTAGTACTTGCCTTCATCATGCCACTTCAACAGCATATCGAACAACTTTACATCTCCGTGGAAAGAGAAACCAAGATTGCGTATTCTGCCTTTTTTCTTCTGTTCTACAAGCCAGTCTAGGATACCGTTGTCCATATATCTGTCGTTAAACTCTTTGAAGCAATCTTCGCCACCACCTACAGAGTGAAGAAGAAGATAATCCACATAGTTTGTCTGCAACTCTTTCAATGAGTTTTCAAACATAGCCATAGAGGCTTCACGAGAACGGTTTCTTGGGTCAAAGTTTGAAAGTTTTGTAGCCAGATAATACTCGCTTCTCTTGTGTCGAGCAATTGCTATACCTGTGTGATGCTCCGATTTCCCCTTGCAATATACTGGTGCTGTATCTATGTAGTTTACTCCATGCTCAAGAGCATAGTCTATCTGTCTGTTTACTTCTTCCTGGTCTATCTCTGCATCTGGATGTTCTCTGATTGTACCGCCACCTTCTACAGGAAGACGCATCATACCATAGCCTAGCAAAGAAACTTTATCACCTGTGTTGTGGTTGGTGCGGTAAGTCATCTTGCCTTTTTCTGGTTCTTTTGCAGTAGATTTCTTTTCTTCCTTGTTTTCACTACAAGCAACCATACTTCCTATTACTGCTGTGCTAGCAGTAACAGCCAAACTCTTCTTTAAAAAATCTCTTCTTGATATCTTGTTGTTTTTCTTTTCCATAGTGTTGCCTCCCCCAGTATTAAATAGTTCTATGATTTTCTATACCTTCTACATAGATTGCAGAGAATGGACGTGATGGGCAAAGGTTTTCACAAGCGCCACAGCCAATACATCTTTCTTCGTTGATAGTAGGTATCTTTACAGACTTTTCATCTCCAGGTATGCTGTTGACCATAAGTATTGCTCCACTAGGACAATGTTTTGCACAGTTGCCACACTCTACTCCGTCTGTGAGAGGAATACAGTTTTTCTTGATCCAATGAGCAGTACCTATCTTTATAGAAGATTTTTCTGCTTTGTCTATTCTTTCTATTGCACCAGTAGGGCAAACTTCGCTGCAAGCAGTACACTCTGGGCGACAGTAACCTCTTTCATAAGACATCTCTGGTTGCATCATATTCATCAAAGATGTAGAAGGACGAAGTACATCATTAGGACATTTTGAAACACATAACTGACAGGCAGTACAGCGTTTTTCAAAATTCTTTATAGATTTTGCTCCACTAGGAACTATCTTTGTTGCTCTTTGAGGAGCGACTTTATCCTCTATGATTGCAAGACCACCATCAACTTTACCTTTTTCCTGAGCAAAAGCCACAGAAGAACCTACAGCCAAAGAGGTGAAAAGAAATGCTCTCTTGGAGTTGTCGACTTCTTTCTTGGTTTCAGTTGATTCTTTCTTGATAGTGTCTTCTGTATTCTTTGCTTTAGCGTGAGAATAGTTGATAGCTTCCTTTGGACATTTAGCCATACAATCTCCACAAGATACACAACGTGAATGGTCTATTACGTTGTTTTTACCATCTATACATTTTGCTTTACAGTTCTTGGTGCAGATATCACATTTTACACACTTGCTTTCATCTATGTTTATCTTCAGCCAAGAGAATCTAGAAAGAAATCCTAGAACTGTTCCTATAGGGCATATAGTGTTGCAGTATGTTCTTCCACCTACCCAAGCCATAACAGTGATTACAAGGAAACAAACTACAGCAATGATAAATGTAGGAAGACTTCTTATCCATACCTCTTTTGAATAAAAAGCGTAACTATTAAAATGTTCTGCAACCAATGCAAACAAATTGTTCACCCAGATATACAAAGGTTGGAACAGGTTTTGTGCTATTCTGCCATAAGAAGAATATGGAGCTAGCAATGCTACCAAAGAACTTGCTCCAAAGATTATTGCAATGATAAAAATTCCAAGAAAGATGTATCTAAGTATAGGAAGTCCTTTAGAGAAATTGTAGCGATTCTTTTTTCTAGCTGAATGTATCTTTTGTACAAAATCCTGATAAACACCCAAAGGACAAATAACAGAACAATATATTCTGCCAAATATGAGTGTCAAGACTACAAGCAAAGCAATAATAACAAAGTTCAAAGCCATTACTGCTGGGAAGAACTGTATCTTGGCTAGCCAAGACAGGTAGTGATGTAATGTTCCTGTGAAATCTAGGAACATAAGAGTGATAAGAGCAAAACATATGCTTGCTAAAGTTATTCTCACTCTTTTAAGTGTTTTCTTGTTCATAGTGTTTTTATAATTGTTAGTTAATACTTATGCGTTTGTTTTTCCTTTCCACTTGCTTTACTACAACTATGCTTGCCTCATAAAGCAACCATATTGGAAGAAAAACTATAGAAAGTGTGAAAATGTCGGATGTAGGTGTTATGATTGCTGCTGCAATCAATATAATTACTATTGCATGCTTGCGATAGTTTTTCATAAAAGAACTTTTGAGTATCCCTATCTTTGCCAAAAGCCATGATAGGATAGGTATCTCAAACACTATTCCAAAGACTAAAGTCATCATCATCAATGTATTCATATAAGACTGCAAAGTCAATAGGTTGCTTACTTCTCCAGCGACCTGATAAGATGCGAGAAAGTTTACCGTAATGGGGAAAATGATAAAATAGTTTATCAAAGCGCCAAGGATAAACATAAGGTAAGCCAACACAACAGTAGAAAGAGAATATTTTCTTTCTTTCTCATACAATGCAGGGGCAATGAAGGAAAACAATACCCATATAATATAAGGAGAAGCCAACACAATAGCAGCAACAAAGGCTGTTTTCAGATGCATCATCATCTGCCCTGCTATTTCTGTACTGATGAGATTTATCTTTGTAGGAACAACTCCTAAAAGAGAATATGTGATAAATTCTTTCTGTTTTGGAAACAAGACAATAGAGAACAATGTGTCTTTTAGTGCAAAGCACACTACAAAACACACTCCCACGCAAATAGCTATCTTGAATAAACTCTTGCGCAAATCATCTAGATGTTCCCAAAATGTCTTTTCTTCCAACACTATTTTTCTTCCTTGTTGTCAGTCTTTTCTTCCTGTTTAGGATTCTCTACACCATTAACACCATCTTTGAAACTCTTGACTCCTTTACCTAGACCTTTCATCAGTTCTGGTATTTTCTTTCCTCCAAATAGTAACAATACAACCAATGCTATTACTATTATTTCTGGCATTCCTAATCTCATAATAATTTATTCTTTTTTAGTTATAGTAAATATTAGTTCTTTACTTGTGGGTGATGTCCACAAGAATGGAAATTTTCTTTCCAATATTTCTCCTCGACTGAGGAAACAATCACACCTTTGGAAGTAGAGGCATGAACGAATTTATCTTTTTTTATGAATATTCCAACGTGATTTACGTTGCCTTTTCCAAAGAATAGAAGGTCACCTTCTTTCAGTTGAGTGATACTTTTGTAGATTTTACATTCCTGTTGCATCTTACCACTATTTCTTGGAAGTTTTACATTGTAAACATCCTGGTAAACATTGCACACAAATCCAGAACAATCCACTCCATCTCTATTCATTCCTCCCATTTTGTGAGGAGTACCTACCCAGGTAACACAATAGTCTGTAATGTCTGAGGCGTTGTTCTTAAGAAACTGCATACTCTGGACATAGATATCATTGTTTGTAGTTGTTGTACGTTCTGTTCTAGGTGTTGTTGTTGGTCTTTCCTGTCTAGGTGTTGTAGGACGTTCTTGCCTTGGAGATTCTGGCTGAGTTGTTCTTCTTACTGGTGCACAAGAAAACATCACAAAACCAATCAACAAAGACAAGGCATAAACTTTTATGTTTTTTTTCATATTTTGTGTAAGTTGTTTCTTATTACAATAAAGGAAGCATTTCTTTCAAACTATCTTCCCAATGAGGAATCTTTATTCCCAACTCTTGTTTGATAAGACTTTTGTCAAGAACTGAGTATTCTGGTCTTTTAGCCTTTGCAGGAAAATCTTTGCTTAAAATTGGTTTTACTTCACAGTCAAGTTCTGAAAGAGCTACTATCTTTTTTGCAAAGTCATACCAAGAACAAACTCCTTCGTTTGAAAAATGCAGAATTTTTTCTTTACTACCTTTTTCTACCAAAACCATTATAGCCTTAGCCAAATCTGTTGCATAACAAGGAGTACCTACTTGGTCAAATACAACTGTAAGTTCTTTTCTTTCATTGGCAAGTCTAATCATAGTCTTAACAAAATTCTTACCAAATTCACTATACAGCCAGGCTGTTCTTATTATGTTTACTTTCTCACAAGATTCTATTGCAAGTCTTTCTCCCAATAATTTAGTTTCTCCATAAACACTTTCTGGCATAGGAGTGTCGCATGGTGTGTAGGGATGAGAACTTCTTCCATTGAAAACATAGTCTGTGGAAACATGAATAAATCTGGCAGAAATATTTTGACAAGCTGTAGCAAGATTCTTTACAGCAGTTGCATTCAATAAGTGGGCTTTTTCTTTATCATCTTCTGCATTGTCCACAGCTGTATAAGCTGCTGCATTGATAACAATATCTGGTCTAACCTGGTTGAAACATTCTTCAACTTTTTCCTTGTTGGTAATATCCAACTCCTCAACGTCGGTAAAAATAAACTCATAAGGAAAATTTTTGCTTATTTTTTCCAAACTTCTACCAAGTTGTCCTTTCGCTCCGGTGATGAGTATTTTCATAAAATTTCTTTTTTGTTCAGCAAAAATACTAATATTTTTTTTCTTAGTTTGTATCTTTGCAAAAATTTTAATAAAAACCAGAGAATTATTATGCGAAGTAAGAATATTTTAAACCCAGCAATGAGTCTTGGATTGATAATTGTGTTGTTTGTAATACAAGTTTTCCCTCCTTTTTGGACTAATGATGTTACTTCATTAAGACATTTCTTTCTTGCAATAGTTGACATTGTGGGGATAGGTTTTATTCTTTTCTCATTATTTAAAGGGAAAAAGACTTTGTGCCCAATGAAATTTCCAACGATGAGAGTTTTCGTTGTCTTATTGCTTTGGATGGGATTGTCTGTATTTTGGGCAATGAATTCGGTAGAATCTGTTGCTGTGCTTAATAGATGGTTTTTAGTTTTTATGCTGGCTTTTTGCTTGTCCTCAATACTTGCCAACAACAACAAAATATTCCATGTAATGGTCTATTGTGCAATGGCTATTGCTTTGGTTAATGTTTTGACATGCATAATCTCTTACTACTACTTGGATTGTGCAAACTATCCTAAGAGAATACCTTCTATCAATGGAGGCTACGGAAACAAAAATATCTTTGCTGTTTGTCTTATGTGTAAGTTACCTTTCTTGTATTACGCCTTGTTCCGTTACAAGAAAATCTTCAAAGTAATTTCTGCCGTACTTATTATTGCTATTTGTTTCTGCTTGCCAATTATTTCTACAAGAAGTGCGTTTGTTTGTCTAGCATTGAATATTCTTATCTTGGCAATCTATGCCATTGCCTACTTTGTAAAGTTTAAAAAGAAGATTTATTTCCTTCACACTTTCCTTATTACTGCTTTCTTACTTGGAGGTTTTGCTTTGGGCTCTTGGTTTGTAACTTATAACTACAAACATTCTTCTCACCAGCAAAAAAACGAGTTTGATGTTTCTCAGCGAATCAAGGAAACAGGAACAGGAAAAAGTAGCAAAATCCGTCTTATAATCTGGAAGAATACTTCCAAAATCATAAAAGAAAAGCCTATTGCTGGTTGGGGTGTAGGTAATCATAAACTTGCAATTATGAAAGTTGAGACTCCACAAAAAGGGAACTTTATAGTCTCAGATCATGCTCATAATGATTTTTTGGAAATGTTCTCTGAATTAGGAGTTGTTGGATTGTTATTGTACATAAGTATTTACTTGACAATGTTCATTGTAGCCATTAAGATAATGATAAGCTCAAAGACAAAAGAGCCATTTAGGGTTATTGCTTTGATTTCTCTTATGCTTCTTATAACCTATATGAATGACGCATTATTTAACTTCCCTAATGAGAGAGCTACTCCACAGATATATTTGGCTATAAGTATTGCTCTTATGTTTTTTGCTTGGGCAAAGTCAAGAGGAGCAGAAAAGCAGAAGAATCTTCCAGTTTGGCTTGCGATAGTTCTTTGTCTTATAACTATTCCTGCAACTGCGATAGAGACAATGCATTGTGCCTCTTCAAAGCTTCAGTTGGACAGAATAGTGTGCTTCAACAATCACAACAAAAATCAAATTCCTCCTCAGTATTGGGAAAAACATTTCCCTTGTATTCCAAATGTGGATGAGAGTACAAGACCTATTGCAATAAGTGTTGCAAATATGTATGCAAGAGAAGGAAACTACAGAAAGGCAATAGACATTGTTTTGAAAGACAATTCAAATCCTTATATGGCTATGAGAGAGCACGTGCTTGCTTCATGGTATTCCAAAATTGATAAGAAAGATAGCGCTTTGTATTATGCTGACCAATGTTTGAAAATCAAGCCAAAGTTTTATGATGCTCTTGCTGTTAAAATAAATGTTTACAAAAAACAAGGCAATACAGAAAAAGTGAAGGAATTGCTTTACGATTTTCTTTCCAGAGATTCATTGAACTACAGGCCTTGGTGTGATCTAATGAATATTTACATTGGAGAACGAGATTTTGAGAATGCAAATATCACTTGGGAAAAGGCTCATAAAACCGTTCCAAGAAGCAAGAAAATATTCAACAAAAAGAATGACATTGATAGTTCTTATTGTGAATATTCTAAGATCAAGAAATAATTTACTAAAACGAAGACTTAATAGGGAAAAAAATTGTAAATTTGCTAGTTAATTTTTGCAAAAATGTACTGAGATGAAAAACTTAAAAGTATTTATACTTGCGTTGGTGTCTTTAGGTTCTGTATATGCACAGGAAAATAATGCTGATAAGGCTTTGAGTGTGGCAACTTCTTTGGAGGATATGTATTCATGGAACTTGTATCCTAGTTATCAAACCTATTTGGATTTTATGCAACACTATGCAGACACTTATCCTAATTTTTGCAAGCTTGACACGATAGGTTATTCTGTTCAAAACAGATTACTTTTAGCTTTGAAGATATCCAGCAATCCTGACAGCAATCTAAATCAACCAAAGTTCTTCTACTCTTCCACTATTCACGGAAATGAACTTACAGGAGCGATGATTCTTATGCATTTGATAGACACTCTTCTCACAAGCAATGCACAAGATATTGTTTCTATGAGGAACTCTATGCAAATGTATATTTGCCCAATAGCAAATCCTGACGGAACCTATCACGGAGGAAACAACAATGTTTCAAATGCCACTAGATACAATGCAAACTATATAGACCTAAATAGAAATTTTCCAGATTTTAAACAGGGAGCACATCCAGACGGAGAAAGTTATCAACCAGAAACAATGGCTTTCATGGAGTATGCTTTAACAGAAAGATTCAATATGGGCAGCAATCTTCATACTGGAAGCGAGGTGTACAACTATCCTTTTGATGCTTATAGAAGTGCTCAAAAAACTCACGCAGATAAATCTTGGTTTGAAGCGATGGGACACGAGTTTGTCAATAATTTTGACGCGTGTACTCCAAACAACTATTTTAAAGATGTTACAACATCTGGGCTTATAGATGGTGGAGATTGGTACACGGTTTATGGCGGACGACAAGATTGGCACACATATTATGCACATTGCAGAGAAGTAACATTGGAACTATCTATGTCTTATACACCTTCCAATGCAAGCATAGCAAACTATTGGAACTATCTACACAATTCTATGCTGGTTTTACCAAGATACTGTTTTATAGGATTTGAAGGAGTTGTAAAAGATTCTTTGACTAATCTTCCTATTGAAGATGTTATGATAGAAATTCTTAATCACGATAGAGATTCCTCAGAAGTATTCTCAAATTCCAATGGTTATTTCCTTAGACCAATACTTTCAGGGAACTATTCAGTAAGATTCTCAAAAGATGGATATTTTTCTAAAACAATAGAAGTAAATACTAATGAGGATTTGACAGATTTAGGAGACATCCTTATGGTAAATCAAAACTTTTGTGATGAATCTGTAGAGCAAACAAGACTAAGAATCTATCCTAATCCTATAAGAGATTTACTTACAATAGAAGTTGAACAGGAATTTACAAGTGTTATATTGTCACTAGACGGAAGAATACTTAAGACATTTAAACTTCACAAAGGTACAAATGTTTTGGACGTTTCTACGATAAGCAGTGGAAACTATCTGCTAAAAGTTTTCAACGAAACAAAACAATACAACGAAAAAATATCTGTAATAAAATAGAAAACTATATGATGAAAAAGAATATAAAGATTATTTCACTTGCGTTTTGTTTACTATTTACCTTGTCTTCCTTTGCTCAAAACATAGACAAGGGAATCTCTCTTGACAAAAACAAAGACAGCAAAATCGTAGGAAAAGATACTACTATTACTACCCCATTCTTTGCAGGTGTAGTAGGTTGGACCTTCCCTTATGGAGAAATGGGAAACAGATATGATTCTTTTTTCAACATAGATGCAAACCTTGGGTGGAAAACCAAGAATAATTGGTTGTTTATGCTAGATTTTTGTTTTCAATTTGGAAATAACAACATAAAACAATTTGACCAGATACTTGCAACTCTTATTACAGATGACACCAATCCATTCATCATTGGAGAAGATGGAACAGATGCCGGTGTAGTAGGTTACAATAGAAATCTTTCTCTTTCTTTTGGCGTTGGCAGAATTATTCCTTTGTGGTTCTCTAATCCAAATTCTGGACTTATGCTAACACTTAATGCTGGTTTTATTCAACATCAAATCATTTATCAATACACTATGAGTACTGTCCCTGCATTGGAAGATGACTATGCTTATGGTTATGACAGACAAATGAGAGGGCCTATGGCAAGCATTTTTCTAGGTTATATGAATTTAAGTAAGAAAACCTATGCTAACTGGTATGCTGGTGTGCAGTTTAATTCTGCTTGGACAAAGATGACAAGAGATTATCAATTTGATCTTATGAGCGGAGATGATAAATTGTACACAGACTATATGCTTACTTTAAAAGTGGGTTGGATGATTCCATTCTTTGGAAGAAGTGCTGACAAGATTTATTTCTATTAAAATAACATTAGTTAATGAAGATTTTATATAACATAGGCATACACCTATTTGAATTTTTATGTGAAATAGTTGCATTGTTCAATAAGAAAGTTAGACTAATGCTTTCAGGACAAAAGCAAACTTATTCAAAATTACAGACTTTGGATAAAGATAAGAAAGTTGCGTGGTTTCATTGCGCTTCTTTAGGAGAGTTTGAACAAGCTAGAAATCTTATAGAGTATTTCAAAGTAAAATATCCAGACTATCAAATTCTTGTTTCTTTCTTTTCTCCATCAGGTTATGAAATAAGAAAGAATTACAATTTAGCAGATTGTGTTGTTTATCTCCCATTTGATACCAAAAGAAAAGCAAGAAAGTTCATTTCTATGGCTCACCCAAATATTGTTTTCTTTGTTAAATATGAATTTTGGTACAACTACATTAGAGAGTTAAAGAATGTGCCTTTGTATCAAGTATCTCTTATTTTGAGAGATAATCATTATTTACTGAAAACTTATTCTGCGTGGTTTAGAAAACAATTAAAATCTTTCAATCATTTCTTTGTACAGAATCAGCAGACCAAAGATATTCTAAACAAGATAGGTTACACAAATGTAACAATTAGCGGAGATACCCGATTTGATAGAGTTTACAAAATGAGTCAAGAGAAGAAAGATTTTCCTATAATAGAGTCTTTCTGCCAGACTGATGAGAAAATCTTTGTGGCAGGTTCTTCATGGCCACCAGATGAGCAAATACTTGCTAATGTTTTGAATCAAAAGAACTATAAACTTATAATAGCTCCACATCTTATAGACCAGGCTCACATAGATAACCTATTGAGTTTATTCCCTAACTCTATAGCATATTCTAAAGCAAACGAAGAAAATGTGAAAGAAAAGAAAGTTTTGATAATAGATTGCATAGGGATACTTTCATATCTGTATCGTTTTGCAGACCTTGTTCATATAGGAGGAGGATTTGGTGAAGGAATACACAATGTGTTGGAAGCAGCAGTATTTTACAAGCCTGTTTCTTTTGGACCAAATCACACTAAGTTCCAAGAAGCTATAGATTTGATTTCTCTTGGTGCTGCCTGCCCTATAAAAGAAGATAAGGATTTGAAATATTGGCTAGAGAAATTAGAAGATGAAAATATCTATTCTTCCCTTTGTCAAAAAAGTGGGGAATATGTAAGATCCCATGTAGGTGCTACAGAAACTATATTAAAAACTATATGAAAAAAAGAAGAATACTAAATATATTTTTGCTTATACTTACGACATTTGTTCTCTTTGCCTGCTCACCAAACAAGCATTTGAGCAAGCGAGGATACTTATTGTCTAAGAATAAGGTAAGCGTCAAGAATGATTATGAGATAGGTAAAAGCGATATTGTCAATTATATAAAGCAAGACCCTAACACTAAGATCTTTGGAATGAAGCTTGGTATGTATATTTATTCCGCTTCACGTCCTGGAGAAGATTCATCATGTAATTGGGTAGAGAGAAATATCTTGCGATCCATAGGAGAAAAGCCTGTAGAATTAAAACCTATGTTGACAGAACAATCAAAGAACAATATACTTACCTATCTTAAATCACAAGGATGTTTTTCCGCTTCTATTCAGGATTCTTTATCTCAAGTAAGACGTTGGTATGCACCTTGGTCACACTACAAACGAAGAAGAATTGAAAATTACATTGTAGACATTCCTTATCGCGCTAAGATTGATACTTTCTACATTTATACTGATGATACAAATATTTACTCTACTGTTTCGTCTTTGGTAAAGAAAGATTTGATAAAAAGAGGAGATTGGTACAACGAAACAGTTTTGTCAGATATCCGTTCCAATGTAGCATCTGGAATGCAAGATAAAGGCTACTATGCTTTTAATGCAAATTACATAAATTTTGAGATAGATACTTTGCAAGGTGTAGAACATACCAAGATAAGAATGCATGTAAAGAATCCAGACACTCAAGATGATATTGAAGGCAAACATAGACCATATAAAGTCTCAAAGATATATTTGTATCCAAACTATATTCCTACTACTTCTGCAGACTATCTGCCTCCTATAGATACTGTCGTTTACTACCACAAACAACAGAAGAATTATGCTGTAACTCCATTGTTCTTCATTAACAACACACCCCAACCTTTAATCAAAGAGAAAACTTTGATGAGGTGTATTCTTATGCAAAGCAATAATCTATATTCTCCAAAAGCAAGTAAGAATACCTATTCTTCATTATTCTTATTGAGAAATTTCAAATACATAGATATGTCTTACGAAGAATTGCCTCCATATGATAAAGACACTTTGGATCTGGCTTGCTTCATTCGTATGACTATGAACAAACCTGTTACACTTTCTTCTTCTTTTGAGTTTAACTATTCTGCAAGCAACAACAATAGTTTGAACTATGGAAACTCCTCAAACCTTGGAGCAGAAGGAAATCTTAGTTTCATTCACAAGAACTTATTTAGAGGGGCAGAGATATTTACAACCAATTTGAAACTTGCTGCCGAAATCAATAGTAATATTTTCACAGGTAAAAGTAGCGCAAAAGGTTGGGAAGTCTTCAATGCGTTTGAGTCTGGTGTGGATTTTGGATTGGAACTGCCACGTTTCCTTGCACCATTCTCTACAAAGTTCTATTCTATGCGATTCCATCCTCACACAAGCATAAAGACAGGTTACGATTTGCAAAGACGTTCATACTACAACCGATCTATCTTCAACCTTAACTATGGTTACTCTTGGAATACTTCCGAAAAGAAATATTTCTACCTTACACCTATAGAAATCAACTATGTCAATATGGAGATAACGGACAACAACTATCAAGCCCTTATCGACCGTATGGACAAAAGAATACAATATCAAATGTCTGACCACTTGGTAATGGCTATGCGTTTGAGTTATGTTTACAATGGGCAAGCGATAGAGAAGAAAAGGAACTTCAATTATTTTTCAGCCAACATAGAAACAGCAGGAAATGTTCTTGATGGCTACTCTTTGCTGTTTAACCAAAACAAAGATGAGAACGGAAACTATACTATGTTTAACATTCCATTCTCTCAATACGTAAGAGGAGACTTCTCTTTTGTTAGATACAATTATGTTTCACAAAAATCCTCCTTTGTTTTCAAACTTTATGGAGGTATCGGTATTCCATATGGAAATGCTGAAGCCTTGCCATACGAAAAGAGTTTCTATGGTGGAGGTGCGAATAACATAAGAGCTTGGCAGCTAAGAGGATTAGGTCCTGGCCATAGTAAGCCATCTGGAGCTATGAAGTACGATAGAGCCGGGGATATTTCTATGGGAGTTAATCTTGAATACAGATTCCCAATTGTTGGACCGTTGGAAGGTGCTGGATTTGTGGAAGCAGGAAATATCTGGACTTTGAAAGATGTTTCAGGCCTAGAAGGTGGAAAGTTCAGTAAAGATTTCTATAAGGAAATTGCTACAGGTGCTGGTCTAGGTTTAAGATTAAATATCAGCGTTATGATTATTCGTTTTGACTTTGCACTAAAAGTTTGGGATCCAAGCAAGGATCTTGAAGACAGATACGTATTGAGTAATGCAAAATTCAAAGATATTTCTGTTCAATTTGGTATAGGTTATCCATTCTAATAGACAAGATTATGACAGTAGGTATTATTATAGCGATGAGCAAAGAGTTCGCAGAAATGGAATCTATTTTGCAAAACAAAAAGACAAATACAAAAGGAAACTACACATATGTTGAAGGCACATTAAAAGATAAGCACATCATACTTCAGCATTCTGGAATAGGAAAAGTAAATGCTGCCTTAGGTTGTGAAAACCTCATCAATACCTACTCTCCAGATATTGTTCTTTCTACAGGAGTAGCAGGCGGAGCAAGCAACGATTTAGAAATAATGGATATTGTTGCTTCTACTTCTTGTGTTTATCACGATGTTTATTGTGGAATGGAAAATAGTTACGGCCAAATACAAGGAATGCCAGAAATGTTTCAGACGCCAGAAGCGATTATTGACTGTGTAAAGAAAGTGGAAGGAGAACACAAAATCCATACAGGATTGATTGTAACGGGAGATTGGTTTGTGGACACAACAGACAAAATGAGAGAAATCCTTTCTCATTTTCCTCAGGCTATGGCTGTAGATATGGAGAGTTGCGCAATAGCTCACACTTGTTTTCTTCACAACACCCCATTTCTTTCTTTGAGAATAATAAGCGATATCCCTCTCAAGGAAGGCAACAAAAAACAATATGATGACTTTTGGGCAAAAATGGCTGAAGGTTCATTCAACACAACAAAGAAAATCATAGAAAAATTATAAAAATGGAAAAAATAGCAAGTTTTACTATAAATCACAATCTACTTAAGCGTGGAATATATGTTTCAAGACAAGACAAAGTAGGCGAAGAAACCATTACAACTTTCGATATCCGTATGAAAGAGCCAAATCGTGAGCCTGTCATTCATCAGGGAGCAATTCACACTATAGAACATCTGGCTGCAACATACCTTAGAAATGACAAAGAGTGGAAAGACAAAATTATCTATTGGGGTCCTATGGGTTGTTTGACAGGAAACTACCTTATACTTAGAGGAGACTACAAAAGCAAGGATATTGTAGAACTTATGCAGAGAACATTTGACTTCGTGGCAAAGTTTGAAGGTGAGATACCTGGAGCACAGGCTAAGGATTGTGGCAATTATCTTCTTCACGATTTGCCAATGGCTAAACTGGAATCAGCAAAATATCTCAACGAGGTTCTTCTTAAGATAACAAACGAGAATTTGATTTATCCAGAAAACTAGTTTTCAGCCAAAAAATATAAAAGACCGTTTGGTAAAAATAAAACGCCGTTTTAGAAAATTAAAACGAAGAGTTAGCACAACGAAACGGCGTTTTATTTTTCTGAAACGAAGACTTATTTAAAGACTCCTTTTCAGTAAAGACAATTTCTAAGAAGTATGGAAAAAAGAACTATAGCAGTATTTGATTTTGACGGAACTATTACAAAAAAAAATACCTTTACCGAGTTTATAAAATTTACTCGTTCCAAGTTAGGTTTTATTCTTGGCTTCGTTGTCTGCATTCCATATATTCTTTCATACAAGTGGAAAATCCTTCCAAACTATGTCGCCAAACAGAAGATTTTTTCATATTTCTTCAAAGGAATGAAATATTCTGCATTTTGCGAGTATTCCAATAAATTCTCTGCAGTAATAGACTCTTTTATTAGAGAGGAAACAATAACAAAACTGCGTTCACATCAAAAGCAAGGTCATAAAATCTATGTGATAAGTGCAGGTGGTGAAGAATGGATAAAATATTGGTGCAAAAAAAATGGTATTGACAATGTTCTGGCAACCAAGAGTGAAACAGATTCCAAAGATTGTCTTACAGGAAGATTTCTAAGCAAAAACTGCTATGGAGAAGAAAAAGTCAGAAGACTTTTGGAGGTTGAGCCAGACAGAGAGAATTACATATTGTATGCTTATGGAGATAGTGCTGGGGATATTCCTATGATTAACTTTAGCGACCACGGAGAATTTGTCAATAATCTTCGTGTTTAAGAAATAAGGGCTAATAAACCACTTATGGCCATATAAGCATAGACAAGTTTTCGCAAAGTTGTGGAAGAAATCCTTTTGAAGACAAGCGCACCAAGCATAACACCTATGATGACTGCAAATGCTCCGCAACTCCAGCCAAGCACTACTTCTGATGTAAGGAATCCGCATTTTGCTCTATAAAATGTCATTACCACATTTCCTATAAAGAAATAGCCTTGAGCCATAGCCATATATTCGTTTTTATCTTTGGCTGTGGCAAGAAAATACAATATTGCAGGGGGACCTTGCATCCCGAAAAATCCTCCCATAAATCCAGACAATATTCCCATAGAAACTTGTATGCCTATTGTTGGACGAACGTGAACTTTGTCGTTGAAGATATAAAACCAAAGTGCTGCCAGAATTAACATTCCTCCCAACAGACGTTTCAAGAAAACATCTCCTACCACATTTATAAGTTCTACCGCAATCCAGGAGACAATCAAAAATGTGATTAGTATAGGTACAATCTTACGCCATTCTATATTTTTCCAGATATATTTTAACAATGGGATTGCTATCATTATGGATAACAAACCAGATAGTGTGGTTGCTTCTCCATAAGATGGCAAAAGATAGGGAAGAACCGTCATCATAAAGATGCCAGATCCAAAGCCTGTGACCCTTTGAATAAAAGCGCCACCCAAAGCCATAACAAATATCAAAACCAAAGAATCAAATTCCATGATTATCTACCCCAACTATCCCTATCAAGACTGCGATAATTTATGGCTTCTGCCAGATGATGGTTTTCTATTGTAGGACTGCCTTCCAAGTCTGCTATAGTACGAGAAACTTTCAGTATTCTGTCATATGCTCTGGCAGAAAGTCCCAGTTTGTTCATTACATTCTTAAGAAGATTCATACCTTCTGGTTTTATCTGACAGAATTCTTTCATCAGTTTTGGAGTCATTTGAGCATTGCAGTGGATTTCAGGATAATCTTTGAATCTTTCTTGTTGAATCTTTCTTGCTTTTATTACCCTTTCTCTTATTATGCTTGAAGGTTCACCTGCACGTTTTTCAGCCAACTCCTTGAATGGCACAGGAATTACCTCAATCTGAATATCTATTCTATCAAGCAAAGGCCCTGAGATTTTACTTAAATATCTGTTTACTTGTCCTGGAGCACAGGTACAAGGAATGGAAGGATGATTGTAGTATCCACAAGGACATGGATTCATAGCAGCTACAAGCATAAAACTTGCAGGATATTGTGCAGATAGTTTTGTCCTGGAGATAGTAATAACTCTTTCTTCCATAGGCTGACGAAGAACTTCCAATACTGTACGTTTGAACTCTGGCAATTCATCCAGAAACAATACTCCATTGTGTGCCAAAGATATTTCCCCTGGCTGTGGATATGATCCTCCACCTACAAGGGCTACATCACTTACAGTATGGTGAGGATTGCGGAAAGGGCGCACAGAGATAATGGATTTGTTATCTGCCATCTTTCCTGCAACAGAGTGAATCTTTGTTGTTTCTAATGACTCATCAAGAGTCAGCGGAGGAAGAATGGAAGGTAGCCTTTTTGCAAGCATAGTCTTTCCACTCCCTGGAGGTCCTATAAGAAGAACATTATGTGAGCCCGCAGCTGCAATCTCCATAGCTCTTTTTATATTTTCTTGCCCTTTCACATCGGAAAAATCCAAATCGTAGTTTTCCAAGCCTTTCTCAAATTCTTCTTCAACATTTATATAGGTACTCTCTATCGTCTTTACATCATTGATAAAATCAATAACCTCTCCTATATTTTCAGCACCCAATACTTCAAGACCTTGAACAATGGCTGCCTCTTTAGCATTTGCTTTTGGAAGAATAAAACCCTTGAAACCCTCTTTCTTTGCCTGAAGAGCAATAGGCAGAACACCTTTGATAGGATTTAGTGTTCCGTCCAATGACAACTCGCCCATTATAAGATAATCTCCAAGTTTTTCTGCATTTATCTGCTCAGAAGCAGCAAGAATACCTATGGCAATAGTCAAATCATAAGAGGATCCTTCTTTCCTAATATCAGCGGGAGCCATATTTATGACAATCTTCTTTCCTGGAATCTTATAATTGTAGTAATGCAAGGCAGAAGATATTCTCTCGTGAGACTCTTTTACAGCATTGTCTGGTAAACCTACAAGAACAAAGTTAATCCCTTGCTCTACGTTTACTTCCACCGTAACAGTTGTCGCTACAATACCTTGAATCGCACTACCAAAAGTTTTTACTAACATCGTTTATTTAGGGTTTCAATTATTTTTTATTGTTTTTTTACTCCAAAGATATCAAAGAATTTTCTGGAAGACGTTTTGAGAGTTTTTCCATAAGTTTAGGAGTGTTGAGGTAAAGTTGTACTTGTTTCTTGTATTCTTCTTCACTTATATTGTGGTGAGCAAACACATCCTGTCTGTACATCTCCAATAGAGTGTCTCTATCATTCTTATTGTAGGTAAGTTCATCTGCAAGCTGTTCTGCTTTGGAAAGGTCTAGGAATATTTCAACCATCTTCTCCTCTGGAATAGGTTTTTCCTTCTTCTCCTCCCCACTACAAGCAAAGACAACAAAGACAAAGAACAGTATGTATAATATTTTCTTCAACATAGTTAGATTCTGTCCAAAACTGTTTGGATAAGAGTATCCATAGATTGATGATAATCTTTAGCAAATGTTCCCTGCTCTCTATTTGCAATCACATTGCATATAGTAAGAACATTATGTCCAAGATTTTTCCCTAAGCAATACAAAGCAGAAGTCTCCATTTCGTAGTTTGTAACAGGGATTCCCTCATATGAGAAATGTGGAAGTCTCTCATTGATAGTGTTGTCTCTCAATGGCAGACGCAATTGTCTTCCTTGAGGTCCATAGAATCCTGGAGCTGTGATAGTGATACCTTTTCTAATATCAAAGGCTATCTTATCCATAAGAGTGTTTGACGCTTTTACTGCATAAGGTACAGGAAGCAAAGCATTCCAGTCCATAAAGTTTATAAAATTCATCTGCAGTTCTTCTTCCATTACGTCGTGTTCGCTATGGTAAAACCACATCATTCCATCTATTCCTACTACATATTCGGAGCAGATGAAAGAATTGATATCCATATCTTTCTGCATAGCACCAGTTGTGCCAAGTCTTACCAGATTCAATGCAGTATGGTTTTCCTTTATCTCTTTTTTCCCAAGGTCTATGTTTTTGCAAGCATCAAGTTCTGTAATTACAATATCCAGATTATCCACACCCATACCAGTAGAAAGGGCAGTAATACGTTTTCCATTATATTCTCCAGTATGTGCAAAGATTTCTCGGTTTTCTTTTTGCACCTCTATCTTTGAGAAATGCTTGCTTACCTCTTTTACTCTGCCAGGATCTCCTACAAGTATGACATTTTCTGCTAACTCATCTGGGAACAATCTTATGTGGTAAAGACTTCCGTCATTTGCAAGTGTAAGTTCTGAAGCTTTTAGATTTTCTGCCATAACTTATTTCTTTCTGTTTAGTAATTGGTCAATAAATATTTTTAGGTTTTCTTTTCTTTCTTCCTCTACACTTATCTTCTCCAGACTGCTCAATGCTAAATCCATATACTGTTTTGTCATAGTCTGAACGTCTTCTCTTACGTTGTATTTTTCAAAGATTGCTTTCACATCTTTGATCTTTTGTTGCAAATCCAAAGTCTTTTCAAAGTATAGTCTGGAAAGGGTATTTCTGTCTTCCTCATCAGCTTTCTCCATAGCTGTCAGGTAAAGAATAGTCTTCTTGTTGTCTGCAATATCTGTTCCTACCACTTTTCCAAAATCACTCAAATCACTCCAACAATCCAAAATATCGTCTTGTAATTGGAAAGCAATACCTGCATAAAGTCCAAACTCTGAAAGAAGATTCATATCTTCTCCTTTTGCGCCCGCAATTATTGCACCCATCTTCAAAGCTCCTGCCAACAAGATACCTGTCTTAAGACTTATCATAGTGATGTATTCATTTTTCTTGACATCTGTTCTTTCCTCAAAATCCATATCCAAGGCCTGGCCTTCACAAACTTTTATCAAGACAGAAGTAAGAGTTTTTGTCAATGCAGGAATCTTTTCTTTCTCACATTCCAATAAGTATTCATAAGACAAAGCATACATCACATCTCCAGAAAGTATGGCTTTGTTTGTTCCATATTTCTGATAAATTGTAGGTTTACCTCTACGCAAAGGAGAAGCATCCATAATATCATCGTGAACCAAAGTAAAGTTGTGCAGCATTTCTACAGCTATTGCAGGTTTTACTGCTTGCTCAATATCTGCTGAGAACAAGTCTGCAGCCAGCAAGGTCAACAAAGGACGAAGTCTTTTGCCTCCTTGATGAATAGCATAATCCACAGGCTCATATAGAGAAACAGGTGCTTTGGAATAAGCTTCCTTTTCTATTATTTCTATTGCTTTTTTCTGTAATTGTTCAAAAGTATGCATTATATTTGTTTTTTGATTATTCTTATTTGCTATTTTGTTAAATCTTCAAGGATTTTGTTTACGCTGTTGTAACCGATGCTTCGAGTAAACTCAGCAATACTTGTTGCATAGTCTGTCTCGTTTTTCTTTGCTAGCATATTTACCACAGCAGGAACAAGCAATTCCTGTGAGTTGTTTTCTATCAACAATCCTGTTTTGTCACTTACCAGTTCCTTCATTCCGCCTACGTTGGTAGTAATGACAGGTGTCTGGAATCCGTATGCCATCATAAGTATGCCACTTTGAGTAGCAGAATAATAAGGCATAACTACAAAGTCTGCAGCCTTAAAGTATGGTTCAACATCTTCATTGGCGATAAATCTTTGCTCCAGCATTATCTTGTTACCAAGATTGTTCTTGTCTATAATCTTTTGATATTTTGAGAAATCTTCATAGCACTCTCCCACCACCATAAGTTTTGTGTTAGGCCTTTGCTCCAATATCTTTGGCATAGCTTCCAGCAAGGAATCCAAACCTTTGTACTGACGTATAAGTCCAAAGAACAATATCACGTCTTCGTTTTCTATGTTCAAAAACTTTCTTGCAGAAGATTTATCATAACGATTCATATTGTAGAAGTCAAAGACTGAAAGAGTAGTCTCATAAATCTTGGCCTTTGGAAAGTCTCTAGCAATCTCATCATAGATGTAATGAGACTCTGCAATAAAGCTGTCTGCATGACAAAGAGTATTCTTGACAATCACTCTCTCAAACCAATGATTTTCATGTGAGATGTAGTTCTCTATAAGGAAACAAACTTTGGTGTTTTTCATACAATGCTTTATCAGCCAAGCTAAAGTGCCTAGGCAAGGTCCAAAGAAAAACATCCACCATACTATAATCACAGCATCAGGTTTTTCTTTCTTTATTTCCTTATAAGCCTTAAACCAGGTAAATGGATTTATGCTGTTAAGAATCCTGCGTATCTTGTTGTTGTGTTCAAATGGGACAAACTTAGACTCATCAAACTGTGTCTTGCCAGGGAAAAATATCTTCGGATAAAGCAGTTTGTATGAGACAGTAAAAGAATCATAGCCCAAAGATGTAATAGTCCTATGAAGATAAGCTTCCACCAAAGACTGACCTCCTCTATATGGGTAAGCAGGCCCAACAACCACTATTTTTTTCTTTTCCATAAATATTCCTCCCTTTTGTTCTTTTGCTTGCAAAGTTACGGAATTTAAACTTATTTTCCTATGTTTTCTTTCTCTAAAAAAATATAGGAAAATAAAACCTCGTTTCTATTTTCTAAAACGAAGAGTTAGCGCAAGGAAACGAAGAAATATTTTTTACACTTTTTTCAACTTTTTTTACTTCGGTTTGTAACTTTTGCCTAACTTTGATTGTTATACTTAATGAAATACAAAATTATTTTAGATGAGCGAGCGTGAATACAATAATTGTGTAGACGAACTGTCACATAGAGTTTACGGCTATCTGTACAAAATCCTTAAGCACAAGGAAACTGTGGAGGATTTGGTACAAGATAGTTTCCTAACTCTTTGGCAGCAAAGACAGAACGTACACATAGACAAAGCCAAAAGCTTTTTGTTTGTAACCGCTCACAACCTGATGATAAACAATATAAAATATAGCATACTCAGAAGTACTCCAACACAGATGGAAGATGTCTACCAAGATAATTCTTTTGAAAACAAGAATCTGGTAAACTATCTTGTAGAGCAATTAAACAAAAATATGAAAGAATGCCTACTATTGAGAGACCTGGAAGGATTTTCCTACAAGGAGATTGCTTCCATAGTAAACCTGACAGAAGAAAATGTCAAGGTAAACATCTTCCGTGCTAGAGTAAAACTGAAACAAATGCTTAATGAAATAGAAAAACAGTAAAATGAATATAAACAAAGAAAATATAGAGGCTTATCTTCTGGATTACGCAGAAGGGACTCTCTCTGTTCAACAGAAGAAAGAAGTAGAGTCTTTCCTTGCTCTCAATCCAGAGTTTAGAGAGATGCTTTCTCTGTATGATGACTCCATAAAACTGGAAGAAGAGCCTATAATCTTTACAGGTAAGGAAGATTTGAAGCATGCAGTTATTCTTCCTTGGAAAAAGATAGTTTATACACTTTCTTCCTTAGCAGCAGTTGCCTTGCTTTTGCTTGGATTATTTAGATTTGACTTTACCAGTGAGCCTATGAAGACAAATTCCATAGTTGTAAATCCTGTCATTTCCAAAACACCTGTGGCAAATATCGTTGAAGAAATTGATGAAACTATGCCACAGACAAAAACTGCATCTTCACAACCTATAAAACAAGAATCTGTTTCTGATTCTCAAAGACAAGAAACGACTTCAACTCCTTCGCAACAAGAGACAATAGAACCAATACATCATACTCCAGAGATAGAAAGCAACCTTTTGGCAGAGAATACCTCAACACAAGAGGTGTCTAATACCAACAAGATGGATACAATAATTATCATACGTTCTGCAACAGAAAGACCTGAAACCTTTGTGGATAAAATGGAAAGATATGTGGGAGAAAGAACAGTCAACAATATTGCAAGAACTGTAGGCTTTGTACAGAATGTAACAAGAGGAGCAAAAGAAATAAAGAAATCATTTAAATTCTAACTCACGAAAACCAATAAACAAAACAGATATGAACAGATTATTTAAAATTTCAGCATTTGTCCTTCTTAGCCTTGTAGGACTGAACACTTGGGGACAAAAAAGTTTTAACCCTATAGAAAACATAGATTTTTCCAATCAGGGAGATACTATCAAGATAGTACGCAATGGAGACACAACTACTATCATAAACGATTTTGCATCAATCTTCAAATTTGACACAACTATCTTGCTGGGCAACGATACTGATTTGTTGAACCAAGTTACCAAGATTTTCGCTTCAGAAAATGGCAAGACAATAATAGACACTACTTTCTCTGGCGATAGAGAACTTCTGAATGAATTGTTAGATAAGGTCTTTGATGGAAGAAACATAGACTTCTTTGAGACAAAGACACTATCAGACAACAAGAAGAAAATGTTAGACAAGACAACTTCTTCCAGCAATTATATCAACCAAGATTTTTCTCACAGATTCTGGTCTTATGATGTAGAGTTGTATGCTTCTTTTGGTTGCAATTCCTGGAGCAGAATGAATGATATGGAAGATTTCTTCTCTTCTCCAGAAGGCAACTATGAGATGAAGTTATTTGGTGGAGAGAAATGGCGTATAGGTTTTACAACAACGTTTTTCCCTAAGAGCAGGCTAAGCATACTTACTGGTCTAACTTATGAAAGCAATATCTTTAGATTTAAAAACGATGTACTTTGGTCTGGCAACAGCAATAATAGAATAGAACTGGCTTCTGGAGTGAAAAATAGCAGAAATGAAAGAATAACTGCACGCTATGTAACTTTACCATTGATTTTCCAACTGGACTTTGGCAAAAGAGGTGGTTGGACGTTTAACTTTGGCGCAATAGGCGGATTGAATTTCCGTACTTCATACACAGGATTCAAGCGTTCCTATGAAGATGGTAATGCTTCTATAGATGAAAGCTGGGGAACAAACTTCAAAAACTTCAGCTTTGGAAAAGTAGATGCTCATGTAGGCTTTTCCAACAAAGATTGTGAACTTTACATAGAACAATCTCTTACCCCTATATTCAAATCTGGTACAGAGAAACAACTTTACCCATTCTCTTTGGGCATCAGCATAGGATTATAAAACCAATAAATACTTATTTACTTTTTTCTAGCAAAAGAGAAGCTACTTCATTCCAAGTAGCTTCTCTTTGTTTAATATTTCTTTTACTTTCTGTTTTTATTCCTTAACAATCTTCTTCGTATGATTTCCCTCAGAAGTTTTTATCGAAACAAGATATGTTCCTTTCTCCAAATCCGATATTGTAACAGTAACTTTGTTTCCTTTTACCTTCAAACTCTTTTGTGCTACTCCAAGTGTATTACTTATTTCTATTCTTTCTATCTCGTAAGGACTTTCAATAGTTATCTCTTCTTTTGCTGGGTTAGGAAAGATAGAAAAACTTTCCTGTGACAGTTCTTCTAAACCACTACTTTCTATTCTTGGAGAATAAATAATTGGATACCACTCTATACACATTTTCTGCCAGAATTGATAGATAGTATCTTCTGCAA
>JAGHSX010000001.1 GCA_018065645.1 Candidatus Scybalousia scybalohippi | reverse complement strand
AGGGTTGCAAATCCGACTTGCAAATATTACAAGTCGGACTTGCAGATATTTTAAATCGGATTTGCAGAAAAATAAAACCTCGTTTTACTCTAGCGAAACGAAGTTTTAGAAAATTAAAACGAGGAGTTAGGAAAATAAAACGAGGTTTTATTTTTTGGAAAGCAGTTAAGGTTTTGGAAGTATATAAAAGCCTATGATGAGGTACAAAAAAAGAGGACCTTTATTTTTAAAAGTCCTCTTTGGTTTTTATGTTCTTTGGGAAGAATTTCTAGTTGTCCATTTTCAAGAAAGCAATTTCTTTCTCTGTTAAGAAACGCCAAGCACCTCTTTGAAGGTTTTTCTTTGTAAGACCAGCGAAATATACACGGTCAAGTTTCTTTACCTCGTAGCCAAGGCTTTCAAACAATCTTCTTACGATTCTGTTCTTGCCAGAATGAATGCTTACACCTACTTTTCTTCTGTCCAAAGGTTCATTTGACTGATAGTCTATGTTGTCAACTTTTTGCATACCGTCTTCCAGTTCCACACCGTCAAGCAATGTGTCAAAGTCTGCTCTGTGTACTGGGTGGTCAAGTTCTACGTTGTAAACTTTTTGTGCGCCAAATGATGGGTGAGTAAGTTTCTTTGTAAGGTCACCATCGTTTGTGAATAGAAGAAGACCTGTTGTGTTTCTGTCCAGTCTGCCTACAGGGTAAACTCTTTCAGAGCAAGCATCATCTATCAGCTCCATTACAGTATGTCTTTGTTGTGGATCATCTGCTGTAGTGATGAAACCCTTTGGTTTGTTCAATAAGATGTAAACTTTTCTTTCGTCTTTCAGTTCTCTTCCAGAGTATTTTACTACGTCTCCTGGTTGAACCTTGTAACCCATTTCTGTGATTACTTCTCCGTTTACTGTGATTACTCCTGTAGAGATAAGTACGTCAGCTTCTCTTCTTGAGCAGATACCTGCGTTAGCGATGTATTTGTTCAAACGAGTCTTGCCGATGTTTTCTGGTTTTGGTTGAGAGAAATTACGCTTTTCTTTTCTGTCTTCCTGTGGAATAAACGCTTCTCTCTTTATTCTTGGACGACGAGATTTGTCGCTGTTTCTGTCTTCAAATCTTCTTTCTCTGTTAAAACCACCTCTGTCTTCTCTGTTGAAAGTTCTCTCGCCTCTATTAAATCCGCCTCTTCTTTCTCCTCTCTCGTTTCTTTCTCCACGTTCTGGTCTTTCACCTCTTTCTCCACCTCTTCTGTTTGGAGAGAAACCTCTTCTATCTTGTCTGTCGTTGGAAAATCTGTTGTTACGATTGAAAGAACGTCTTTCACCTCTTTCGCCTTGTTCTTGATCATCAGAGTTTTGGAAATTGCGACGGAAAGGCTTTCTTTCTCTAGAATTGTTGTTTTCGCTATCGTTTCTGCGGAAACTTCTGCGTGGATTCTCATCCTTGCTTGTTCTGTCCCAGTTGTGGGAACTGTCATTTCTTCTCATTGTAATATAATTGTAAAAATAATTAAGTTTGCAAAAATAGTGTTTTTTCTTGACCTACCAACTATGTTTTATACTTTATTTACAAAGTACACCTTATCTTGAATCCCCATTCTGGCATTTGATAAGGGTTTTCTTTGCAGATACGTTTTATAACTTCCACTCCCAAAAATCCAAATATGTGGTCTATACCTACACCTGCTTCAAAGTATGGGTCGTAGTTGGCAGTAAACAATGCTTTCAGGTTAAGAAACTCGTTTGGTCTGAAATTCTTAAACCAAGGTATGTTGTCCATAAGAACTCCACCAAAGTTTATCTGAGTGAATGTCTGCAAGTATTCTTTAAACCTCATCTCGCTAGGAGAGTAAAGGTTGAAGCCAAACATATTTGATATGCTACTTACTCTATAGTTAGGAGAGAAATACATATAGTCGAAACTTTCTCCAAAGATTTTTCCTCCAGAAACTTTTATGTCCAGCGCCATAGGGTTGAAATAAAACCTATGTTGTGCAGAAAGTGCTACTCTGTTGTAGGATCTGGAGTCTATGTATTCCTGATAGTTGTAGGAATAAGACAGAGATACTCCACTATGGAAAGAATAGAATCTGCTGTTTACAATATTGAACAAAGACTTCTGCGTAATCTTTGGACTCCAGCTCAGTTCCAAACCAGTAGAGTAGTTCTTCAAATCCTTGCCACTCAATAGCAGTTCTGTAATCATTCCGTGGTCATACAAAAGGTATGAATATATTCTGTTGAAATTAGCAAATGGTGTAATGCTTAGTCCATTAGGGAACTGTTGTAGAAAGTTCAAAGAGACCTCATCTTGTTTTCCAAAATAGAATCTGTCCCATGAGCCAATGGAATAGTAAGCTACATCATAGTTTGAGGCAGAAGGCATAAAACTATTGTGACTATAGTTTAGCGAAAGGGTAGAGGCAGGGAAGGAATACACGCTCTTGGCGTTTTTTGCAAAGTTGTACGCTACTCCTGCTCCATACTTAAATTCTAAGTCTTCTGTGCCAAAAGCCACCATTCCACGAAAAGCTAGGCGCTTTGAAAAGGTGTTGTTGGTCTGTGCTGAGAGTCTTATACGGGTGCCTTCAATAGGATTGTAACTAATGATATTGGTAATGTCTGTCAAATCTACAGGCCCAATATGAATGGCATTGTTTACAAGAAAGTTATTTACGTTGTTTCCATAAACAATATTGTTAATCTGTGCTTGCTCACTCTTGGTTAGAGGTTGATAAGAGTAGTTCTCCTGAGCAAACATCTTGAATGAAAGTGCCAATAGCAGCACTATGAATGTTAATCTCTTTTTATCCATTTTAGAAAATAAACAAATTCTATAATAAATGTTGTGAAGTATGATAAACTGGCGCTAATGGCAGCACCAGTAATTCCCCAATATCTTATGAAGATAAAACTTGATATTCCTATCACTAATAGTCCAGCAAAGGAAGCTGAGGCAGAGATAGAAAAATTGCCACGGGAAGCGAAGTACTGAGTAAAGTTGGAAGAGCAACTTAAAAACATTATTCCTATAGCTAGGATTTTGATAACCCAACCGACTTTCTCAAATCCCTCTCCAAACAATAAAACCCAAAAACTCTCTGGCATAAGACAAAGAACGGCTAAAGCCACAGCGGTAAACAAGGCGTTGACTCTGGTAAGTTGTATTGTAAGATCTTTTGCTTGTTTGTTGCTTTGTCTGTTGCTTAGGGAAGAATATTGCACCAAAGCCAAAGAAGTTCCAAACATCATAACAGCTTCTCCTATGGAACAAGCGTTGGAATAAATTCCCACAGCACCACTTCCACACAAGAACGCTAGAATGTAAAAAGACACTCTGTAGTTTAGTGTTTGGGCAATACTTCCTGCTTGTTTCAAAGCTCCAAGAGAAAATAGTGTTTTGAAACTTTCTTTCATTTCCTTATAGGTAGGAAGATAAAGACTGGCATATTCTTTTCTCAATAGAAATATTCCATAAACCAGACTTATACTATATGCAATCCACAAAGAATCTACATAATCTCTTATGCTGTCAAAACTTTTAAGCAAAACGAGGCCTCCTATCACAACAAGGTTGCAGATAGGGTAAATCATTTTCATACGGTTAGCTTCTATTACACGCTCTTTCCCCATAAGAACGTAATAGTTTATCTCTCCAACAGAAGCAATCAGGGAAATGAATACAGTATCCCATAGATAATGTCCTCCTAAGCCAGGTATGAAAGCCATAACTCCACAGGTCAGAAGACTTATTCCAAACATCCATATCAATGATGGAATAAACAAAAGAGAAAACTCTTTTCTAGGAGTAAGATAAATAAGAGTAGAGTTGCCTATAAGAGTAAGGACTAATGTGATGATATAAATATTGAATGCAATGATTGCCTGTTCTCCTTTGCCTTCTGTTCCCAAGATGTGAGAAACCAAGACAAGGATAGCAAATCCTGCAATAGCGGTAAAGAATTTTGTAAAAAAAGTATTTAAAATCTTTTTAAACATTGTTTCTTTAGATGTTTTGTGCTGCCAATACAGCAGTAGAGAATGCTATCTGTAGATTGTAACCTCCTGTGTCAGCATCTAGATCTATTACCTCGCCACAGAAAGACAGCCCTTTTACTTTTTTGCTTTGCAAGGTGTTTGGGTCAATCTCTTTCAAGGAAATGCCTCCTTTAGTAATGATGGCTTCTTTCCAACCCATATCACCTATGATTTCCATTTTTCTCTCTTTCATATACCAAAGCAAAGAATTAAACTCTTTGTCTGTAAGATTCTTTGCCATAGTCCTTCCATTGAGTCTGCAAACCTTTACGACGTCTTCCACCATAGGTTTGGCAAACCATTTTCTTAAAACAGAATAAACTTCCTCTGTTCTGCGCTGAGAGAAAACCTGTTTTATTTCTTCCAAAAGTTTTTCCTTGCTTACTTTTGGTTTGTAATCTATAGTTATGAAAAATCTTTCTCCTCTATCCAACTGCTCTGCAATATCTCTGCTTAAAGTCAGGATTACTGGACCACTTACTCCGTATTCGTCAAGGTAGATGTCGCCAAACATTCTCCATAGGATTTTATGCTCTTTACCTGTAAGGAGTATTTCGCAGTTTTTTACTTCAAAGTTCTGTAATTGTCTTGGATAACCATCTCGTGTCCTTAATCCAACAAGGGCTGGTAAAGGCTCAACGATAGTGTGTCCTACTTCTTCAGCCAGATCATATCCATCACCCTCTGAGCCAGTAGAAGGATAAGTACAACCACCAGTTGCTATGATTACATTCTTGCAAACTATTCTTCCAAGGTTGGTATCAACACCTTCTATCTTTCCGTTTCTTACTACCAAATGCTCAGCAACGCATTCTTTTCTTATGTCAACCAAAGGATTACTCTCCAATGGCTCCAATAGTGTAAGAAAAACATCAAGTGCTTTGTTGCTTTGTGGATAAATTCTTCCACCTCTCTCACTTGAAAGAGGCAAATGGCGGTTCTCAAAGAAACGTATAAGGTCTTCATTTGAGAAATTGTCAAATGCTGGGGCAAAAAACTTAGCATTTGAAATGTGTTTGAAATACTCTTCCCTTTGTGCAGTATTTGTAATATTGCATCTTCCTTTGCCAGTTATTCTTAGTTTCAATCCTGGCTGATGTTTCTTTTCCAGAAGTATTACCTCTCTGCCTTGAGAAGCCAGTACGTTGGCTGCCATCAATCCAGCAGCACCAGCACCAATGATTACTGTCTTATTATTGTCCGTAGCCAAAGTATTTCAAATCTTTTAGGTTGTTCCTCCAGTTTACTCTAACCTTTACAAACAGTTGAAGATAACATTTTCTGCCTGTAAAAGCTTCTATGTCTTTTCTGGCTTCGATGCCAAGTTTCTTTATCATCTTGCCACCTTGACCAAGGATGATTCCTTTTTGTGAATCTCTTTCTACAAAGATGATTGCAGAAATCTTGTCGATGTCTTTGCCTTCTTTGTATTCATCAATAGCTACTTCAGTAGAATAAGGAATCTCTTTATTGTAATGTAAAAGAATTTTCTCTCTGATGATTTCAGAAGCGAAGAATCTCATACTTTTGTCTGTCAACTCATCCTTTGGAAAATAAGGAGGGTTTTCAGGCAAAAGGTTTATGATTGCTTCAAAAATCTTGTCAAGGTTGAATTTCTCTGTAGCACAAGCAGGGATAATAGTAGCACGAGGAATAATGCCTTGCCAATAATCTATCTTTTCTTTGATTACTTGCTGATTGGACAGGTCAATCTTGTTTATTACCAAGATGACAGGAGTCTTGCTGTTGATAATGTATTCCAAAGTCTTTTCATTCTTAAGACTTTCTCCAACTTCTGTTACCAGCAAGAAGATGTCAGCATCCTGTAAAGCAGAAGAAACAAAGGTCATCATCTGCTCATGAAGTTTGTAATGAGGATTGACAATACCTGGAGTGTCAGAATAGATAATTTGAAAATCGTCTCCGTTGGCAATACCCATTATTCTGTGTCTTGTGGTCTGGGCTTTGTAGGTTATGATGGAAAGATTTTCTCCTACCAATGCGTTCATCAATGTGCTTTTTCCTACGTTTGGATTGCCAATAATGTTTACAAATCCTGCCTTGTGCATCTCTATATTTGTTTTTATAGTTTCACAAATAAAAGTTATGACACCAAATTAGGTGAACATATTCTTAACAAAAAAGGTCGCCTCTTTTTATGAGCCGACCTCTAAACCTTGGGTACCATGTCAGATTCGAACTGACGACCTTCGGAACCACAATCCGACGTTCTAACCAACTGAACTAATAGTACCATCTATTCAATTCCGGTTTGCAAAGGTAAGAAGATTTCCAATACTGACAAAGTTTTTTGCATAGATTTTTGCAAAAAAAATGAAAATAACAAGAAATCCTTTTATTGAAACTTCGTTTTATTTTCCTAAAACGAAGAAAAAAATCAGCCAAACGAAGTTTTAATTTACTAACTCTTCGTTTGGCTGAAATAATATTTATCGTTGTTGAAGATTATTTCAAGTATGAAGCCATTTCTTCTTGTAATTCTCTAGCTTTTTCTCCAGCAACCTTTGCAAAGTCTTCGCTCTTGTCTGCGAATATGATTCCACGAGAAGAGTTTACCAACAAACCACAATCCTTGTTCAAACCATATTTACAAACTTCCTTCAAACTGCCACCTTGTGCTCCTACACCTGGAACCAAAAGGAAATGTTCTGGAGCCAGTTTTCTGATTTCTGTGAATTTTTCTGCCTTTGTTGCTCCGCAAACGAACATAAGGTTTTCTTTTGTTCCCCATTGTTGTGCTGTAGTAAGGACTTTTTCAAATAGTTTCACATCTTGGCTTTCAAAATATTGGAAATCTGCAGCTCCTTCGTTGCTTGTCAAAGCCAAAAGAATAACCCATTTGTTTTCGTATGTAAAGAATGGACTTACAGAGTCTTTTCCCATATAAGGTGCAACAGTTATTGCATCAAAATCAAAATCTCCCTCTGGAGAAAGGAAAGCTTTAGCATACTGTTTTGAAGTATTGCCTATGTCGCCTCTTTTTGCGTCAGCAATAACAAAACATTCGTTTCTCTTGCTAGCAAGATAATCCATAGTTTTCTTCAAAGACATCATACCTTTTACTCCATTGCTTTCATAGAAAGCAGTATTTGGTTTGTATGCTGCTGCGTATGGAAGAGTAGCGTCTATGATTTGTTTGTTAAATTCAAAGATTGGGTCTTCTTCTTTCAATAGGTGTTGAGGTAGTTTTTCTATATCTGAATCCAGACCTACGCAAAGGAAACTTTTCTTTTGCTTTATGATATTTATAAGTTCGCTTCTATTCATAATTGCTATGGTGTTTATTTGTTATTTACTTAATATCCTATTGTGCAAAGTTACGAAAAAATATTTACTAAGCAAGTTCGCAAAAGAAAAAGGCTGAGATTTTTCCTTGTTTTCCTTTCCTGTTTTGTGAGATTTTTTCTATCTTTGCCCAATAAACCAATAATGAGTATGGATACTAAAATTATAAAAGAAAAATTCGTTTCAATTTTTGGCGAAGGTGCGAGAGTTTATGCTTCTCCAGGTAGAATAAATCTGATAGGGGAACACACAGACTACAATGGCGGTTTTGTATTTCCAGGAGCAATAGATAAAGGAATCTGTTGCGCTATCAGGGAAAACGGAACAGACAAAGTAAATGCTTTTTCTCTGGACTACAACGAAAGTGTTGAGTTTTCCATAAGTGAAGAAAATCTTCCACAACAGTCTTGGGCAAGATATATTTATGGAGTTGTAAAAGAAATACAGAAACGTGGAGGAAAACTTCAAGGTTTTGATACTGTCTTTGCAGGTGATGTTCCACTAGGAGCAGGAATGTCTTCTTCTGCTGCTTTGGAAAGTACCTACGCTTTTGCGTTGAACGATATGTTTTCTTTACATATAGAGAAATTCTCTTTAGCTCTTATTGGTCAGGCTACAGAACACAACTATTGTGGAGTGAAGTGTGGGATTATGGATCAATTCGCTTCAGTCTTTGGCAAGGCTGGACATCTTATGCGCTTGAATTGTGCGACTATGGAGTATGAATATTTCCCATTCAATCCTAAAGGCTACAAACTTGTTTTGCTTGATACTTGTGTTAAGCACGAGTTGGCTTCTTCTGCTTATAACAAGCGTAGAGAATCTTGTGAAAGAGTTTGTCAAACTATTCAAAACAAGCATTCAGAGGTGAAATTCCTTAGTGATGCAGACTTCTCAATGTTGGAAGAAGTGAAAAACGAAATCTCTATGGAAGATTACCTTAGAGCAAAATATGTAATAGGAGAGAAACAAAGAGTCTTGACTGTTTGTGATGCTCTTGGAAAAGATGATTACGAGACTGTAGGTCAACAGATGTATGGAACACACTATGGAATGAGCAAAGAATACGAGGTAAGTTGTGAAGAGTTGGATTTCCTTAACGATGTGGCTAAAGAATGTGGTGTTACAGGTTCTAGAGTTATGGGCGGAGGATTTGGCGGTTGTACAATCAACCTTGTGAAAGAAGATTTATACTCTGGCTTTATTGCTACCGCTAAGGAAAAGTTTAAAACAAAATACTCATACGAACCAAAAGTATACGATGTAGTAATCTCCGACGGAGCACGCAGAATAGAATAACAATTAACAGATAAAGAAAATAAAAACATAAAGAATATGAAACCAACATTATTAGTATTAGCAGCAGGAATGGGCTCTAGATATGGAGCTTTGAAGCAAATGGACGGCGTAGGCCCAAACAATGAAGCTATCTTGGATTACTCAATCTATGATGCAAAACGTGCAGGATTTGGAAAGGTAGTCTTTGTAATCAGAAAAGATTTTGCAGAAAACTTTGAAAAAATAAACAACAGCCAACGTTTTGGAATAGACGTAGAATACGTTTATCAATCTTTGGATAAGATTCCTGAAGGCTTTACTATTCCAGAAGGAAGACAAAAACCTTGGGGTACAGCTCACGCAGTATTGATGGCAAAAGACGTTATCAAAGAACCTTTCGCAGCCATAAATGCTGATGACTTCTATGGTAAAGAAGCTTACGAAGTAATGGCTAAATATCTTATGGAATGTGAAGGTAAGACTGGCGCTTACTCTATGGTTGCTTACAAACTTGGAAACACTTTGTCTGACTTTGGTACTGTATCTCGTGGAGTTTGTACACAAGATAGCGAAAACTATTTGCAGACTATCGTAGAAAGAACATCTATTGCCAAGACAGCAAATGGTGCAGAATATATGGAAGGCGACAAAGCTACAGCTTTAGACTTGGAAACATTGGTATCAATGAACTTCTTTGGATTCACACCAGACTTTTTCTCTTGCACAGAAGAAGGTTTCAAGAAATTCCTTGCAACAGATGCACAGACAAATATAAAGGCAGAATTCTTTATTCCACTTATGGTAAACAAACAGATAGAAAGTGGAAATGCAAAAGTAAAAGTATTGTCTAGCGAAGCTAAATGGTTTGGAGTTACATACAAGGAAGACAAACCAGACGTAGTGAACAAGATACTTGCTTTGATAGAACAAGGAGTTTATCCAAAACAACTTTGGTAAGATGATAATACAATCTTTTAGCCTTAGCAACCCACAGGGTGCTAAGGTTTCTTTTTCTAATATTGGAGCGGGAATTACTTCTATCATAGTGCCAGATGCAGAAGGAAAGATGCATGATGTAGTTCTGGGCTACAAAAATCTGGAGGACTACATAGGTGACGGACCTTGTATGGGAAAAGTTCCAGGACGTTATGCCAACAGAATAGCTAAAGGCAAGATGACTATAAATGGTAGGGACTACACTTTACCTATAAACAACGGGGATAATCATCTTCATGGTGGCCCAGAAGGATTTGCTAACAAGTTGTGGGAAGGCAGACAGAAAGGAAATAGAGTTATTTTTACTTATACCTCCAAAGCAGGAGAGATGGGTTATCCTGGAAACCTTACTGCAAGCGTGGAATATTCCTGGTCTGAAGATAATGAACTTACTATGGTTTTAAAGGCAAAGACAGATGAAACCACAGTAGTAAATCTTACAAATCATACCTATTTTAACCTGAAAGGAGAAGGTAATGGTAATATTCTGGATCACGAACTGAAACTCTACGCTCATCACTATCTTCCAACAGATAGCGGACTTATTCCTACAGGAGAGTTGGCTAAGGTGGAGGATACTCCTATGGATTTTACCACATTCAAGTTGCTAGGTGAAGATATCAAAAAAGATTTTCCAGCTTTGAACTATGGCAAAGGCTATGATAATTGCTGGGTAGTGGACAACTACAAGCAAGGGGATGAGAGAGTATGTGCAGAACTGATATGCAAAGAAGCAAAACGCAGACTGATTATCTCTACCACACAGCCTGGAGTACAGATTTATACAGGTAACTGGTTGAGTGGCTCTCCTATGAGTAAAAGTGGTAAGTTCTACAACGACTATGATGGAGTGGCTATAGAGTGTCAGGCTTTCCCAGACTCTATCAACAAACCTAACTTTCCAAGTGTGCTACTTACTCCACAACAAGAGTATGTGCAGACAATAAAATTCAAATTCACGACTTTATAAAACAAAAATTATATGGCAAACAAGACAAAACAATGGGCTACTATCATAGTTATGATTGCTCTCTTTGCAATGATAGCTTTTGTAACACATCTTTGTTCTCCTATGTCTATCATTGTGAAGAATCAGTTTGGAGCAAGTAACTTCCTTTCACAGATAGGTAACTATGGAAACTTTATCGCATATCTTATTATGGGTGTTCCTTCTGGAATGCTTATAAAACGCTATGGCTACAAGAAGACTGCTCTGATGGCTTTGGCTGTCGGAATATTGGGTATTCTAGTGCAATGGGCTAGTGGTGTGGCAGGCTTTGGTGTTTACCTTATAGGTGCTTTCATTTCTGGCTTCTGTATGTGTATGCTTAACACAGTAGTTAACCCTATGCTTAACATACTTGGCGGTGGTGGCAACAAAGGCAACCAACTAATACAGATAGGCAACGTTTTCAACTCTGCCGCAGCGGTAGCTATCTATATCCTTATGGGAGCTTTGATAGGCGATGCAGCCAAAGCAAAGATTTCAGATGCTACTCCAGCTTTGCTGATTGCTTTAGCAATATTTGTAATAGGCTTTATAGTAATACTGTTTACCAAGATACAAGAGCCAGAACAAGTGGTGGAAAAGAAAGAAGAAAAAGACAGATATTCTGCTCTTTCTTTCCGTCATTTCAAGCTGGGTCTGCTTGCTATCTTCCTTTATGGAGGTATAGAGATAGGTATTCCTACATACGTTCTTCAATATCTTACTTCTACTCCAGATGCAGTCGTTCCTGGTCTTGGAATAAGTGCAACAGTAGCAGGACTTATAGTGGCTGTTTACTGGTTGATGATGTTGGTAGGTCGTTTTATAGGAGGAACTATAGGTGGCAAGGTCTCTACAAAATCTATGATAAGTTCTGTATCTGTTATAGCAGTAGTATTGTTGCTGTTTGGAATGTTTTCTCCAAATACGCTTACAATAAAAGTCCCTGGTATAGATTGGGCTAACCTTAACCTTATCTTTGTAGAACTGCCAGTGGGAATACTTGCTTTCATTCTAGCAGGTCTTTGCTCTTCTGTAATGTGGGGAGGAATCTTCAATCTTGCAACAGAAGGTCTTGGCAAATATACAGCTATGGCTTCAGGATTGTTTATGACTATGGTCTGCGGTTTTGCTATTGTGGTAGCATTACAAGGATGGATTGCAGACCTTACACATAGCTATATGACTAGTTATTTCGTGGTTGTGATATGTGCTTTGTATGTATTGTTCTACGCTTTGGTAGGTTCAAAGAATGTAAACAAAGATATTCCAACAGAATAAATAATAGGTTATATTGAATAACGAAAAAGCCTCAAGCAATTTTGCTTGAGGCTTTCTTCTTGGAGGTCTCTTCCAGATTCGAACTGGAGTAGACGGTTTTGCAGACCGGTGCCTAGCCACTCGGCCAAGAGACCTTATTTTCGGAGTGCAAAGATACAACTTTTTTTCTTAATACCAAATTTTCTTAGTATAAATTTTGTAAAACCTTGTTTTAACTTTCTAAAACGAGGAGTTATTCTTCTAAAATCAAATTAAAAATATCTGCAAGTCCGACTTGCAGATCTTGCAAATCGGACCTGCAAAATTTTAACTCTTCGTTTTAATTCCGTAGCATTTGATGTTTTTAAGAATAAAACGAAGAGTTATTTTATAGTATTTTAGTGATATTATTCACATAGCTGATATATGTCTGGAAGATTTCGGGCATATCCGTTGAGGTCGAAACCATAGCCTATGATAAATGGGTCTTCTATTTCCATACCTCTGTATTTTACAGGATAGTTCTCCTTGAAATGACCTGGTTTGAACATAAGTGTGGCTATCTCCAGACTCTTTGGCTCTAAAGCCAGAAGTTGATTTCTCAACATTCGCATGCTGGCGCCAGTATCTACTATGTCTTCCACTACTACCACTTCTTTGTCTTTGAGGTTTTCGTTAAGACCTATCAGTTGTTTTACCACACCTGTTGAGGAGTCGTTCTCGTATGAGGCAAGTTTTACAAATGTGATTTTAGCGTTTAGTCTAATCTTTTTCATCAAATCTGATGCAAACATAAATGCCCCATTCAGTACCACTACGAATATTATTTCTTTCCCTTCGTAGTCTTTGTTTATCTTCTCAGCTAGATTGCTTACTATCTTTTCTATCTCCTGAGAAGAAATATATTTCTCAAATACTCTTTCGCCTATAGTATATTTTTCCATAATGTTTGTTTTTAAAATCTAAAATAAATAAAATGGTTTAAGTCTGTATCTACAGCATGAGATATGCTGATTATTAAAAGAATAAACATAGTTGTAAAAACAAAAACATGTTGTAGATTTGTGTATTTATCCTTATGAAAGAAGAAATATTCTAATTTTGGTATTCTTACAAATGAGAAGATGATTGCTAAAATTGAGATTGGAATAACTCTAGGAATTATTGTAAAGTATTCTATATCTTTGAAAGAAAACAAGGATCTCAAGATTACCAAAAGTTTGTCAAAAGAATCTACAGCAAATATACTCCAACCTATGGCTACTACAATGAAAGTTAGTATAACAGAAGGTATTGTTCCAAGTTTTTGTAAGAATCTTTTTAATCCTATTTTATCAAGTATTAGAAATATTCCGTGATATGCTCCCCAAATAATGAAATTCCAAGCGGCTCCATGCCACAGACCACTAAGAAGAAATACTATCCACAGGTTGAAATAATGTCTATATTTTGTTTTTACTCTGTTTCCACCCAATGGAATATATAGATAGTTCAGCATAAAATCTCCCAAAGTAATATGCCATCTTTTCCAAAATTCACTTACATTTTTAGAGATGTATGGCATATTGAAATTCTCTGGATAATGAAATCCCATAATTCTGCCTAAACCTATAGCCATGTCACTATAACCAGAAAAGTCAAAATAAATCTGGAATGTATATGCCAAAACTCCAAGCCACATATTTGTACAACTCATAGTACGGAGAGCCTCAATAGTGATATCTGTACCAAATACCAAATCTGCTTGAATAGCCATAGTATCTGCAATAATTATCTTTTTCGCTAGGCCTATAGAAAAACGATATAAGCCGTTCAATTTATCATCAATGCTGGGATTTCTGTCTGTTATTTCATTAGCAATGTTTTTGTATCTAACTATAGGACCTGCTATCAACTGAGGGAAAGATATTATATATATAAGGTAGTTAAAGTAGTTTTTAGCGGCAGGGCATTCGTTACGAAAAATATCAACAGAATATGTTATACTTTGGAAAATAAAAAATGAAATTCCAATGGGTAAAGCTATTTCTTTCCAATGTATGCTACTAATACCTATTGCTGTGGATATAACATTGAAAGAATCTACTAAAAAGTTTGAGTATTTGAAAATGATGAGCAGAGATAGGTTTAATATGATACTCAACACTAGAAGGATTTTTCTTCTTTGTGGACTATTATTCAATGTCATAAATTTTGTTATATAAAAATTTATAACTGAAAATATTAGTAGTATTGCGATGAACTTTATTCCACCCCAAGCATAAAATAATATACTGGCAAGTAAAAGTATACTATTTTTTAATTTCTTTGGTGCTATTTCATAGGACAAAAGAAATATAGGAAGAAACAATAATAAAAATATTATACTGCTAAAAATCATTGTCTTTGCTTGTAATATATAGGTTGTAAAGTTTATCAATAAACCCTCCATCCAATACTCTTTGGTTTATATCGGTAAAGAGTATGATAAACACATCTGCGTTTTTTATTTCTCTTTCAAAATTTAATCTTGGGTCAGATGTTTTTATTTCTTCTCTGCCATCTGTATAATAGACGTTATCATTATAATACCAGAATTGTCCGTCTTTGAAATACTCATTAGAGAAACCGATTAGATGTAAATTCCAATAATAGCTATCAGCTACTGCAATAGATGTTAGCCTGTTGTCTTGTCCTTCACGTTTCTTGAAATAGAATTCTGGGTGTATAAGTTTTTCTTTCTTTTTGTGACTTATGAGATTTAGGTTATCATAGCAGTCACTTTCATTGTACCAATATTTGCTTTCAACGTTCATATCAGCCAATACTAATTCAGGCATTTATGGATGAGTTTTGTTGAAATAATTCACAAGACTATCTATTACTATGTATGTGCCTAGTTTGTTCCAATGTACTCCAGTCTTTGTATATAGTGGAGGATAATTACTTTTCTTTAGTTGAATAAACCAATTTTTGAAATCTATATAATTTACATTGTATAGGTT
>JAGHSX010000157.1 GCA_018065645.1 Candidatus Scybalousia scybalohippi | reverse complement strand
AGGGTTGCAAATCCGACTTGCAAATATTACAAGTCGGACTTGCAGATATTTTAAATCGGATTTGCAGAAAAATAAAACCTCGTTTTACTCTAGCGAAACGAGGAGTTGGAAAAATAAAATGCCGTTTCATTGAAAGTGAAACGGCATTTTATTTATTGATTAAATACGCAACTAGACTTTGTTGTAGCGACGATGTGTGATTTTCTTCAAATCTTCAAAAGTCTCAACATTGAGATATTCTGCTTCTTTAAGAAAAAGTCTTGCGCAGGCTTCGGCATCAGAGTCGGAATGGTGGTGGTTGAGTTGTATTCCTTCCTGATTGCAGAGGAAGTCAAGTGAAAACTTTGTGCTTTCCTTCCACACGTCTCGTGAAAGAACGTATGTACACATATAATGGCTGTTCATAGGTTTTGGAATGTGGTAGTATTGCAAAGTTTTTCTTAAGACGTTGATGTCAAAAGAAGCATTGTGTGCCAGAAGCATAGTATTTTCCAGGTAAGGTTTTATTTCATCCCAAAGAAGGTTGAAGGTAGGTTTATCCTGCACATCTTCTTTGTAAATACCATGAATCTTCTGTGCGTAGTAGTGAAAGTATGGGAAACAGGTTGGCTTTATCAGCCAGTTCCTTACCTCTACCACTTGGTTGTCCACTACTTTGGCAAGTCCTAAAGAACAAGGGCTGAAAGCGTTGGCTGTTTCAAAATCTATTGCTGTAAAAGAGAACACCTTTCTATCTGTTTTTACGGAAAAATTCCCGAAAGACTTATGTGCCATTCGGGAATTTTCTTTATTGGAATTTATAATTTATTTCTTGAAGTTATTAAGACCTTCGTTAAGGAAGTTTCTAAAGTTTTGTACGTCTTTGTTGTATGGTTGAGGTTTTGCTGTAAGAAGTTTTCCATCTCCGTCCATAAGAACGTAAAGAGGTTGAGCGTTAGCCTTGAAGTTTGTTATTTCATAGTTTTGGTTCTTTCTACCAATGTTTTTGATAGTTTTACCATCTACTTCTATCCATTCTTCTTTTGGAAGTTCTATAGAATATTCATCAGCAAATAGAGATACAAGTACATAATCGTTTTGTATCATTTTCTTAACCTCTGTATCTGTCCATACACTTGTTTCCATTTCTCTACAATTTGCACAGCTCTTGCCAGTAAAGTCAACGAACAATGGTTTGTTTACTTTCTTTGCGTATGCTTTTGCTTCTTCTAGGTCAAAGAAAGCACGGAAACCTACAGGAACGTGAGAGTCAAGTTCCTTAGCATATTTTCTGTCTGCAGGGAAACTATCGTCTGTAACAGCAGTAGCAGCGCCCTGATGTTCTGTTATTATCTTTTCAATGTTGAACTCTTGTGAAGAGATAGGAGGAATGTATCCAGAGATAGTTTTCAATGGAGCACCCCAAAGTCCTGGAACCATGTAAAGAGCAAAAGAGAATGAAGCGATAGAAAGTAACAATCTTACTACAGAGATATGTTGAACATCATCGTCACCTTTGAATTTTAGTTTGCCAAGAAGATACAAGCCCAAAAGAATAGCTAATACTATCCAGATGCAAAGGTAAGTAGAACGAGAAAGCAATCCCCAGTTTGCGCTTAGGTCTGCCATAGACAAGAATTTTAGACCAAAGGCAAGTTCAAGGAAACCAAAGACAACCTTTACATTGTTTAGCCAAGAACCACTCTTTAGGTTTTTCAATACTGAAGGGAACATTGCAAGCAATGTGAAAGGAAGAGCAAATCCGATAGCAAATCCAAGCATTGCAACAAGGAAGATGAATCTGTTTCCAGAGCCTGAAGTGATACCTACCAAAGCACCACCAAGGATAGGACCTGTACAAGAGAATGAAACCAATACTGTTGTCAAAGCTATGAAGAAAGGTCCAAGGATTCCACCTTTTTCAGATTGCTGGTCAGATTTGTTTATCCAAGAAGAAGGTAATGTGATTTCAAACAATCCAAAGAATGAAAGGGCAAAGATAAGGAAGATAACGAAGAATAATGTGTTTGGTAGCCAGTGAGTAGAGATGACGTACATAGCATCTTTACCCAAAAGAAGAGTAAGTATCAATCCAAGGATAGCAAAAATAAATATGATAGAAAGACCAAAGATGTAGGCCTGTCTTCTTCCTGCTTTCTTGTCTTTGCTTCCTTTAAGGAAGAAAGATATTGTCATAGGTATCATAGGGAACACACAAGGTGTGATAAGTGTAAGCAATCCAAAACCAAAGCATAGCCAGAATACTCCAAACAAAGATTTTCCTTCAAAGTCTGTAACACCACCATTGGCATCTGCTGTTGTAGCAGAAACTGTTTCTTCTGCAGTTTTAGCTGTTTCAGAAACTGTGGCAGGAGTTTCTTCTGTCTCTTCTACTATAGGTTCTGTGTTTGCTGCTGATGGGTTTCCTTTTACGTTGAAAGTAAAGTCAAGGTCTTCTGGTGGAATACAGCTTCCGTTTTGACAAAGTTGGAAAGTAACTGTACCATTTACCTTGAAATCTTCTGCAGATTTTACCTTTATTCTCTGACGGAAAACAAGGTTTCCTTCAAAGTAACGTGTAGAATCTTTTGCAAACTTGTCGTATTTTGCTATGTATGCAGGCTCTTTTACGCCACCCATTCTTTGGTATGCGTTAGAGTTTTTGAATTTGAATTCGATAGGTTCTTCTGTTCCCTTAGTGTATTGTGAGTAAGCGTGCCAACCACTAGGAAGAGAGCAATGTAATTGCAATTCTGCTACAGAATCATTTATTTGCTTAGTGTTGAAAGTCCATTTTGCTGGGCTTTGAGCAAATGTTGTTGCTGAGAACAATATTGCTACAATAAGTAATAATGTTTGTCTTGTCTTCATTTTATATGTTTATGTTATTGTTTATTTCTATCGTGCTAACCAAAGGACAGGGTTTTGACATTTTACACCTTGTCTTACTTGGAAGTTCATTTCACTTTGTCCGTTTTCGTTTGTGGCAATGGTTCCTATGCTTTGTCCAGTAGAAACTTTTGTGCCGTCGGAAACAGAAACGCTGGCAAGGTTAGTATAAACTGTCATATATTCTCCATGACGTATGATTACTATCTTGTTTCCGTTAGGGCCAGCCCAAACCTTGCAAACCTCTCCTTCAAATACTGCTTTTACAGAAGATCCTTTTGTAGTACGGATATCTACTCCAAGATTTTCTATCTCTACTCCAGCGATGTCTGGATGAGGATGACGACCAAAACCACTTACTATTACACCTTTTGCTACAGGCCAAGGCAGTTTTCCTTTGTTGTTTGCAAAACTATTGCTTAGAGCTTCCTCTTTTGGAGTAGCAGACATAACATAGTTTTTCTTTTCTGGCTCTTTAGCGTTGTTTGTAGTAGTTTTTTTATCTGTGTTTGCTTTAGCAGTGTTGCTTGTGGCAGCATTCTTTCTCTTGGTTTCTGCAATCTTTGCCTGCTTCTTGACTTCCTCTGCAATGGCAGCATTGATTTGGTTTTGCAGTTTCTTTTTCTTAGCCTCTTTTTCTTTTATCTGTTTGGCAATCTTGTTTTCCTGCTTTTTTATGTCGTTGACAACTTTTTCCTGTTGCTTACGCTCTTTGTTAAGATTGTCTGTATTGACTTGTTCTTGTCTTAGAAGTACAGACTGACTCTGCTTCTGGCTAAGCAAATCCTCTGTCATAGAAGACAATTCTATTGTCTTGTTTTGAATAAGAGCCATCTGCTGTCGTTGTATTTGAGCAGACTTTCTAAAGAAAATATATCTTTGATAAGCTTCTTTGTAATCTTTTGCAGCGAAGATAAACAACAATTTATCCATTCCAGATTTGTTCTTCTGAGCATAACGAAGCATCTGAGCATAGTTTTGCTTCATTACCTGCAAATCTCTATAGGAATTTGTGATGGATTGTTGTGTGTTTTTGATTTGAGAATCCAGTATGCCTATCTGTGAAGAAATGTTTTTTACAAGTTGTTGTCTTTGCTCAACTTTCTTCCTTATTATCTGTAGTTCGGAAGTTGACATCTTCTTATTCTGTCTTGTCTCTTTCAAGATAGCATTCATAGAAGATATTTCCTTTTCCAGCTTTGCTTTTTCCTTTTCTAGACTCTGTCTGTTCTGCGCAGAAGAAGGGGTCAAATGCAAAGCAAAAAGACACAGCAAGACAAATGTAATTATGTGTTTGTTTCCTATAGTCATACTTCTCCACTTAAAGAACTGCAAAGATAAGAAATTTTTTCTATTTGAGAAAAACAAAATCAATAAACTGTTTTTTGTGTTCTAGACTACTTCAAGAAATAGGTAAGACCTGCACTTACACCTCTCCAACGATAGTTATTGTTGTTCTTTATGTAGTTGAAGCCAAAGTAGTAGTTAAGGTTGAATTCCCATTTGTGATTGAAATCATAGCCAAGGCCAAGTTTGTAGCCTATATCTTCCTTTGTAAAGCCATCGTCTTCAAATGTGTTATAGCTGGTTTCTTTTCCATAATCTGCACTGTTTACATCCAGATTTGTGTAAGTGGTATTTCCCCAAAGACCATAGGAAACAAAAGGAGTAAGACTTAGAAGAAATCCTTTGCCAAGTCGTTCATCGCCAAACTTAAACTCTATGCTGGCTTCAAAGTCAAGAAAGTAACCATTCATTTTTCCTTCCCTTGTAGCGCTTTCCATAGAAAAATCTCTTTTCCACAGGTTCATACTAGGACGGAAGTAAATCATATAGACAAGATGTTTCTCTCCACAGATTCCAAACTTCATGCCTACGCCGCCTTGTGTATATTGACTAGGGTTTAAATAGTCGTATGTTGCACCAACTCCTATTCCAAATTTCCAAGGATCATCAAAACTCTTTACTTTGCTTACCTCCATTTGAGAGAAAGCCTCTATAGAGATAAGCAAAGCAAGTGTTAGTATTGAAAAGAATTTTTTCATTTAATCTTCTTTATGTTTTTTAATAAATCTTCTTGAGAAGAAATCTTGTAACCTTGTGAGAAATAAATTATCTCGTTAGTATCTTTTCTTATAAGTGTAAGGATAGGGTAGTTGTTAAGGAATTCTATTCCTGTAGTGTTAAGTATTTGTTTTTCATATCCGCCATTGTTGTCTTCAACGAAAGTAGTCTTCTGAGGAAGAGTAGGTATGCTGATAGTCTCATCTTTCTTTACAAAGATAAAATCTACATCTTCATTGTCAAAGTCTGCCTTGCTCTTTTCTATATCTACCAACAAGTGTCTTGAAGGTTCTTTTCCGTCTATGATAGCAAGAACTGTAGTCTTTGTTTTGCTGTTCTTTAGAATGTCAAGGTCAACTTTTCCGTATGAAGCAACATCTTCTGGAGCATCTGGAACAGATACTGTGATAGTCTTAGTCTTGTTTGCTTCCAAAGTAAAGTAAGTCTCGTTTACATAAACTTTTCCGTCAGAGTTTCTGTTTCCTACTACCATACGATATTGTCCTTCGCTCAATTTTAATGTTTCAGGGAAAGAAGCAAACTTAGGATCATATTCATAATCTAGAGTGTGGAATCTTCCATTTTGAAGTTTCTGAATAGTGAAGTGTGAATAGTATTCTGGTTTGAAAGAGTTTCTCTTGTCGTTGTTCACTACAAGAGTACAGTTGTTGTTTTCTTTTGATTTCTTTTCCTTGAAAGCATATTGCCAGTCTTCATTTTCATTCATTCTGTATTGTGCTCTACCTGTTGCCCACTCATAGCGAGCTTCTATACCAAATGTTCTGCATACGGCTACGAAAAGAATTTCTTTTGATTTCTTGTCAGATTCTTTTGCAGTCAAAACTCCTTCTGGAGAGATAGGAACACCATAGTAGTTGTCTGAAGTGTTTAGTTTTATGTTTTTGTCTATCCATTTAGAGATTTCTTTTCCATCTTTGAAAGCTGTCTTTTCTGCAAAGTAGTTTTTGATAAAACTTCTCCAAGGAGTGATTTTTTCCAATGCAATACGAGGATTGTAAACATATTCAGAAGAGTGACAACAATTGTCTATGTGATCAAAGAATGTTGTAGAGTCAACATCTCTAAGGTCTTTGTCGTAAACAGCTTTCAATATCTTTAGAGCCATCTGTTCATTGCTTCTGTATTTCAATAGGACAGATTCTATGTTTTCATAGTTGCCACAAGATCTTGTGATAAGGTCGTTTATTGTTGCCTTTGTGTAAGGAGGAAATATTTCACAGAATGTTTCTATTTCTACATCGTTAGGGAATGTTGCGATGTAGTCATTTCTTATAGAGTCTTCGAAAACAAGTCTTTCGTTGTTCTTTCTTACAAGTTCTTCATCAAGAGTTTCTATAGGAAGTGGAGAAGGAGGAGTAAGTGTGAAAGCACTGAACTCTGGAAGATTTGCTGATTTCTTCAAAGTAAGAGTTATAGAGTTTGCGTTCTTTGCTGCAACAGCTTGAGCAATCTTGTCGCCTTTTGACGCCCAGATAACTAGTTCTCCCAATCCAGTAGTTATTTCTGCTTTACCGTCTTGGTTTGTTGTAGAAGTAACTATTGGATAATATTCAGCATAGTTGTATAGGCCAAATTCTACTTTTGCATCTTTTACAGCTTTGCCTTTTTCATCTACTACGCTTACAGCAATTTTCTTTGTAGGAGCATAGTTTCCCAAAAGATTTATCTTGGAATATTTGTCAGCAACAAAGTTTGTCTCTTCTTTGCCATTGTATTTTCCAAATACTGTAGTGTGTACCATCATAGCTCTTTTTGCTGGAGCAGTAAACCATGCTACGTTCAGTTTGGCTTCTGGTTCACAAGCACCAAGGAAGTACCATTGTCCATCAATCCATACTTCTACCCAAGCGTGATTGTCATCTGTATGAGCCCAACGAGGTGTGTAGCATTGACGAGCAGGAATACATACACTACGTAAAGCAGTTACTGTGAAAGTACTTTCTTCGCCACATCTTCCCCAAGAAGTACGCATAGTAGCCAAAGGAGCAGATGTTCTGCCGTCAGATCCTTTGTAGTTTACATATTCGTGACACCAGTGGTTTACTTCCAATGCTGCCTCATACATACTCATTCCTTTTATTCTGTCTTTAAGAGCGTTGAACATTACCACTCTTGCAGTATCAAGGTTTTCATTGTTTACTCTGTAAACCATTACAAAGTGCTTGAAAATATCTTCTGGAATCTTTGTTCCCCAAGAAAAAGTTTCTCTTGCCTCAAGAGCAGTCTTTACTTGTTTGATGTAGAAATTTGTATCATAGTCAAGTCTGTCACTCAATGGCATATACTGATACAAGAAGTTTAGATAGAGTCTCTCTTTTGGAGAAAGATCCTGTTTTTGTGCGAAACCAAATGTAGATATTAAGGTTAACGCCAGTAATAATGCTAGTTTTTTCATTTATGATTTTGTTTTTTGATTATTCAAAATTTAAGTGTAACTATTAAAACGTGATTTTATTGAAAATATTATGAAACAAATAATTGAGTAAACTGGAAGTTCTTGCCATCAAACAATCCCTTGTCGCTTAGTTTCAACTCTGGAATGACCAGTAACGCCATAAAAGATAGAGTCATATAAGGAGCTTGTAGTTTGTTTGAGAGAGTTTTTGCAGTCTGGTTAAGTTCTTTGTACTTCTTTGCTACAAGCGGAGCTTTCATTTCAGAGATAAGTCCAGCTATTGGCAAATGAAGAATATCTGTTTTCTCCTTGCAGACTATGGAAATGCCACCTTCATTCTCTATTACCATATTCATAGCCCTCACTATTTCTTCATCACTTACTCCTATTGCAATTACGTTGTGTGAGTCATGAGCAACGGAAGATGCAATAGCTCCTTGTTTGAATCCAAATCCTTTTATGAAAGCTGTTTGTGACTTGTTGCCAGTGTATCTGTCCATTACCACTATTTTTAATATGTCGTTATCCACGTCGGAAACGACTTTATCGTTTTCTATCTTTGCTTTGGCAATGGTTTCTTTTGTAAATATTTCTCCGTCGAAGCATTCTATCACTCGTATGTTTTCTCCTTTTGCCTGGATTTCTATATCTTTTTGGGTGATTGGGTTTGCGTGAAAATTGTTTGGGTAATAGTTGCCTTGCAATGACTTAACGAAATTGTCTTTCCTTATTCCTTCTTCCTTATTGAAAACTTCCTTACCATTGATAAACGTAGATAGTATATTAAACTCTTGTAAATTGTCCACTAAGATAAAATCTGCATTATCACCTTCTTGCAAAAGACCTGTGGAAAGTTTGTAATGTTGTTTTGGATTTAAGCTTGCAGAGCGAAGAACGTCAAACACGTCATAGCCTTCTTCAATGGCTCTTTTTACCAATAGATTTATGTGGCCAAGTATGAGGTCGTCTGGGTGTTTGTCATCTGAACAAAACATCAGTTTCTCTGGATTTTGTTTCATAAGAAGAATAAGAGCCTTAAAATTCTTTGCAGCACTTCCTTCTCTTATAAGGATATTCATACCACATTTGATTTTCTCTTGGGCTTCCTCTATTGTAGAACATTCATGGTCGGTGCTTATTCCCTGAGAAGCGTAGGTTTTCAAATTTTCTCCCATTAGGCCAGGAGCATGTCCGTCTATAACTTTATTGTACTTGTTCGCAGTAGATATTTTCTTCATCACTTCTTCATCTTTGAACAAGACACCTGGGTAGTTCATCATTTCGGACAAAAGGAAAATGTCGTCATTCTTCAAAAGAGAAGCAACATCTTTACTATTCAAACTCTCTCCAGAGGTTTCAAAACTTGTAGCTGGTACACAAGAAGGAGCTCCGTTGTAGAAATGAAAGTTAACATTCTTGCCGTCTTCTATCATAAACTCGATACCTTCTTTGCCTAGAACATTTGCTATTTCATGTGGGTCACACACTACTCCCACCGTTCCAAACCTTACTGCTACTTCTGCAAAATTGCTTGGCAATAGCATGGAACTCTCTATATGAATGTGAGAATCTACAAATCCTGGCATTATATAGGGAAGATTCTCTTTCGCCAACGCTTTTGGAGTTATGGAATAAATGTTTCCATTCCTTACACAAAGTTCTCCGTCTGTGATTTTACGATTTACCAAGTCCACTATGTGACCTTCCAGTCTGATTTCTCCGTCTTGCATACGAGTTATTTATTTTTCTGCAAAGATACGACATTTTACTCAACCAAAACTTAGTTTTATTTTATCAAAACGAAGAGTTAAAATTCTGCAAGTCCGACTTGCAAGCATTGCAAATCGGACTTGCAGATATTACAAATCCGATTTGTAAATAAATTTCTTCAAGTTTTATAGAGTTTTTTATTGGTTTTATTCCTTTGAAAAGAGGGAATAGTTTTTTTGTTGTAGAAAAGGAGTCCTGGAGAGACTTTTCTTGTGGAAAAATGTTGGTTTTAGGTGCTTTGTTGTAAAAAATAGGCAAATATTAAAGAAATTTCATAAGAAATAGTTAATAAAATATGCGCTTAAAATACTTGATTTTCAAGTGGAAAAGAATTTTAGATTAAATTTTTTGAAAAAAAAGTGAGAAAAAATTTGTTAGGTATCAAAATTGTTGTAATTTTGCAATCTCAATTCAGCTAATCCGGAGAGGTGGGTGAGTGGCTGAAACCAACAGTTTGCTAAACTGTCGTATCCCGCAAGGGGTACCGGGGGTTCGAATCCCCCCTTCTCCGCAGAGTACTTTGGAAAAGAAAACTCACCAAAGGAATTGTAAAAAAGATGGCGAAAAGTTCTTTGATAAATGCCATTCTAGATAAACAAAAAGTAATACACGGGGTATAGCGTAGTCCGGTTATCGCGCCACATTTGGGATGTGGAGGTCGTAAGTTCGAATCTTACTACCCCGACAAAAGGCTTCGACCTTTTATGGTCTAATAGCTCAGCTGGATAGAGCAACTGCCTTCTAAGCAGTAGGTCGAAGGTTCGAATCCTTCTTAGATCACACATACATCGTTGTAGATTGTTACTAGTAACATTTTACAACGATTTTTTTATGTCTTTTTTTGTCAAAATAAAAGTTGCCTACAATTTTCTTTGCAGGCAACTTTCTTATGAGATAAATCTGTTAAATAAGATTTATTATTGAGTATTCTCTATTTCTTTTTAGTTTAGATGAACTCCTATCAAATGCATAAATTCTTCTCTTGTCTTTTGGTCTTTCTTGAATGCACCAATAAAGTCGGAAGTTGTAGTAAGAGAGTTCTGTTTCTGTACTCCACGCATACTCATACACAAGTGGCGAGCTTCTATTACAACGGCTACTCCCAATGGGTTAAGGGTTTCGTGTATGCAATTAAGAATTTCTCTTGTCATTCTTTCTTGTACTTGCAATCTTCTAGCGAAACAATCTACAACTCTAGGAATCTTACTTAGACCAACGATCTTTCCATTTGGAATGTAAGCAATATGAGCCTTGCCAAAGAAAGGCACCATGTGGTGTTCGCAAAGAGAATAGATTTCTATGTCTTTCACGATAACCATTTGTTTGTAGTCTTCCTCAAACATAGCAGAACGCAAGATTGCAGCAGGGTCCATGTCGTAGCCTTGTGTGAAGAATTGCATAGCCTTTGCTACTCTTTCTGGAGTTTTCAGCAAACCATCTCTTTGAGGATCTTCTCCAAGGAGTGTAAGTATCTCTTTGTAATGGAATGCTAACTTGTTTATGGTTTCTTCGTTGTAGCGTTCTATTTTCTCATATCCTATCTGCTCGTCGCCGTCGTGTAGGTAAATTTCTGCCATTTTCTTTGTGTGTTAAATAATTGTTTTTACAAAACTTTTGCAAAGGTACAAAAAAGCCGTCTTTCACAAAAGAAAGCCGTCTTTTATTTTTATTTATTAAGACTTAATCCTAAAATTATTTTGTTACGCTAAGTCTGTTTGTAGTCATACCATCGTTAGTTACGATACGAACGAAGTAAGAACCGTTAGCAAGTTTTGAAGTATTGATAGTGATGTTGTTTTCACCAGCAACAAGGTTTTGAGAACCTAGGTTCATAACTTCTCTACCTAGCATATCAACAACTGATACTTGAGCTTTAGCTGCTCTTAGAGAGTTAACAGCAAGAGTTGTCATATCAACAGCTGGGTTAGGGTAAAGTATGCTTTGAGCGATGATTCCATTAGCATCGTTTAGACCAAGACCTTCCATTACGAAGTCAGTTTTAGCAGTAGAGTAAGAACCTCTTATGTTAACGATGATGTTACCATTTCCGTCCATAACTCTTAAGTAACCAGATACATTATTATAAGTAAGACCATCACCATATTCGTCAATAGCAATTGCAGTATAGCAACCGTCGCTTGTTAGGTTAGAAAGAGCAACTGTATCTTTTACAGAGCTACCATCTGCGTAAGGACCACCATTAGCTATGATGTTGTTATCTTGGTCAACGATTTTCCAAGTAAATTCGCTACCATAGTTGTCAGTTTTAACCAATACTGTAGGAGTGCCTGAACCGTGAAGAGGAGAAACTTTTTTGTAAGATTCAGTCTTTGTGATGTTCTTTTCTTCACCATTGATAGAAGTAATAGTAACAACGATGTTGTTGTTTACATCCAATTGGATTGGCATATCTTCCATTTCTATTTCTACTTCAGAGAAAGTGCCAAGAGCATTAGTTAGGTTGTAAACGTGGTCAGTTTCTTCTGTAGTTGTGTTTCTGTATTTAACAGTCATAGCGCTGATTTCACCAGCAATGTTTCTAACAACCATTTTAGCAGAAACATTTTCAGAACAACCATATTGGTCTGTGAAAGATACTGATTGGATATCAGCATTGTTTCCTGAAACGTTTGTGTAAGTAGGTTCTACCTTAACACCTGTCCAGATGTTAGGAGCATGTGTTGAACAAGAACCAGAAACACTATCAGAAACGAAAACAGCAAGGTTGATGTCACCAAGTTTTACAGCTTCGTTAGAGATAGTTGCAGGGATTTGATAAGTATAATCTTTTTCTACGTAAGTACCAGCAGCGATAGTACCAGTTTCGTTTGAAGCGATAGCGTCACCCCATTGTTTGCCAGTAATCATATCTCTTAGCATGTGCATGTGTCTGTAGCTTCCGTCAGGAAGGATTTGGCTAGGGTTGTAGTTACCATAGTTTGCTTGAGAACCAACGATGCCGTCTTGTAGAAGAACAACTTGTAACATATTTGCATTTTGTGCAACGTCTGCAGTATAGTAAACTTCTACGTGAACAGTCATAGTTCTTGTAAGAGCATCTACTTCTGCAGTAGCAGCAACGTTAACAGGAGAGTTTTCATTCTTGATGTTGTTTGCAACTGTTGTGTAGTTGTTTGCACCATAGTAGTTGTTTACTGAACAACCAGAAAGTTGTCTGCTGATAGTGAAAGCAGGATAACCTTGAAGGTTAGTTTGACCTGCTAGAGCATCACCCCATTGAGTAGTGTAAGTTCCTGCTGCGTAGCTACCTTGGTGAATGTTGATAACAACAGTTCCAGGGTTTTGTTGAGCATATTGAGCTAACATTGCATGACCATTAGGACAATAACCGCAGTTTTTACCTGTGTATTCTTCGAATACAACATTTCTTTTTTGTACGCTTGTACTTACTATTGTTTGAGCAAAAACGCTTGCTGAAAGAGTAAGACAAGATAACGCTAATAAAAGTTTTTTCATCTTGTTTATTTTTTTAGTTGTTAATAAATTGTTTCTTAATTGTAAAGCACAAAGTTTCAAATCGCAAAGATAAAATATAAATTTTAATTTACCAAATTTATGGAAATAAAAATGAGAAATCTAGAGTAGTGCTTTTACTTGAGCGATTATGCTGTCAGTATCCAGACCACAAAGTTTTTGCAGTTCTTTTACACTTCCTTGTTCTATGAACTTGTCTTCTACGCCTAGGCAGACAATACTTTCCAAGGAGTGATTCTTTGTCAAATAGTCTTTCACGCTCCAGCCGAATCCTCCAATCTTTACTCCGTCTTCTATTGTTATTACTTTACTATATTGTTTTGCAATATTGTTTAGAAGTTCTGTATCTAAAGGTTTAAGGAATCTCATATTGTAAAGACCAATGTTTATTCCTTCTTCTTTTAAAGAATTTACGGCTTCGATGGCGTTATTTCCTATTGTACCTAAAGAAACTATTGCAATATTTTCTCCTTTGTTGATTTCTTCTCCCTTACCTATTTGTATAGGTTTCATTTCAGGAAGAGAACTAGCAATAACTCCTTTACCCCTAGGGTAACGAATAGCAAAAGGAAGATTTGCGTCGTATGCTGTAAACATCATATCTTGCATTTCTATTTCGTTTAGAGGAGCTCCTACAATAATATTAGGTACAAGATTAAGATAAGCAAGGTCAAACACTCCGTGGTGTGTTGCTCCGTCTTCTCCTACAAGACCTGCTCTGTCTATACAAAATACTACAGGAAGTTTTTGAAGAGCGACGTCGTGGATAACTTGGTCAAATCCTCTTTGAAGAAATGATGAATAGATGCAACAATAAGGTTTTATTCCTCTTGTAGCCAATCCTGCAGAGAAAGTAACTGCATGTTCTTCTGCAATGCCTACGTCAAATGTTCTTTCTGGGAAAGTCTTCATTACTTCATTCAATCCAGAGCCGGAAAGCATAGCAGGAGTAATGCAGGCAACGTTGGAATATTTCTTTTGCAAGGCAAGGATAGTCTTACCTGCAATGTCTGAGTATTTTTTAGGCTCTGCAGTCTTTGGTTGTTTTTTTTCTATAGCTCCAGTTTCTGCATTGAAAGTACCAGGAGCATGATAAATGGTAGGATTGTTTTCTGCTGCGCTTAGTCCTTTACCTTTCTTTGTTACAATATGAAGAAGTTTTGGTCCTTGTATCTTCTTTAGACTTTCAATAGTCTTGATAAGTTTTGGCAAATCGTGACCATCCAAAGGACCAAAGTATCTTATGTTCAAAGCTTCAAAGAAGTTGCTCTTGCCAGAGAACAAGGATTTGGAGTAAGAAAGGAACTTGCGCCAGAAACTTCTGTGAGTATTGTATTGGTTGTCATTTCCGCCCAGAGTATTCCAGATACGATTCTTTACTCTGTTGTATGTGCGGGAAGTAGTTATTCTAGTGAGGTATTGTCCCAAAGCTCCAACACCTTTATCTATGGAGATACCATTATCGTTAAGGATTATAAGAATGTTAGCGTTGGTAGCACCAGCATGATTCAAAGCCTCAAAAGCCATTCCTCCTGTCATGGAACCATCACCAATTACAGCTATGTGAAAATGATCATCTTTGCCTTCAATCTTGTCAGCAATAGCCATTCCTAAAGAAGCAGAAATAGATGTGGAAGCATGTCCTGCTCCAAAGCAATCATATCTGGATTCATCTCTTCTAGGAAATCCGCTAAGACCATTAAGTTTTCTTATGTTTTTAAAAGCTTCCTTTCTTTCAGTAAGGACTTTGTGTGCATAAGCCTGATGACCTACGTCCCACACAAGGCTATCTTCTGGAATATCAAAAAGATAGTGCAGAGCAACAGTAAGTTCCACTACTCCCAAGGAAGAAGCCAGGTGACCAGGGTTTTCACTCAATACATCAATAATGTATTTGCGCAAATCACCACAAAGTTCCTTTAACTCTCCTTCTGAAAGCTTCTTTACGTCCTTTGGTGTTGATACTTTCTGTAGGGTTTTCCCCTCGATAATCTCTCTCATAGTTTTGCAAAGATACAAAAATATGAGGAAATGAAGCCATATAATCCCAATTTTAAGTAATTTTGCAAATCATGAAAATAAAGGAAGAAATATCAAAAAGACCTGTAATATTTTTGCTTTTGGTTTTGGTGTTGACAATAGTAGTTGTTGACAGCTTTCTTCCTGTAATATTTCTTCGCAATCACTACACAAAACACCCAGAAGCTACTTGTTATAAATACCTTATTTTAGACAATGGCAAGCAGACAAGAAAAGGCAACCATATTTCCTACAATGCCAAAGTCATCAATTGGTATGACAGCCACACAAGATTGTGGAAAAACTGCAAAGGTGAAATAAAACTTTACCAGCCTAGGTTTAACGAGGACAGTTTGGAAAACAAACCATTCTCCTATGGCGATGTGGTTTCTTCTTCCGACGAAATGTTGCCGATAAGTAATTTCTCAGAAGATTTCAACTACGTTCGTTACATGAAGCACCAAAGGATTTACCATAGTGTTTTTGTAAACCATTGGCGAGTAGTGGAAACAAATCAAGGTAATTTCTTTGTTGGGCTTTCAAAGAAAATAAACGAAAGACTTCACGACAGAATCTTGTTCTCTGGAATGAAGAAAGAAACTTCTCAACTTGCAGTCGCTATGCTTCTTAGCGATAAGACAGAGATGAATCCTGATATCAGGCAGTCGTTTAATGCTGCAGGATTAGGCCACATACTTTGTGTTTCAGGTTTGCATATTGGAATCTTGATGATTTTCTTTACGTACATCTTTTCTTTGATTATTCCTAACATAAACAATAGAATCTACATTATAAATTGGGCTTCCATTCTTATTGTTTGGTGTTTAAATGCTATTGTAGGCTTTACTCCGTCTGCCACAAGGGTGGCAATGTTGCTTACAGTATTGTATTTGTGTAAGATGTATATGCTTTACTACGACAGAATAAATGTTTTGCTAGTCGTGGCTTTTGTTTCTTTGGTTCTAAAACCACATTTGTTATTCAACATACGTTTTCAGTTGTCTTATCTTTCAGTTTTGGGAATTTTTATTTGTGACCCTTACTTTGATAAATGGAAGATGAAGAAACAAAGTTTTGTGAAACCATTTCTGAATAAGCTTTTGTCCAATCTTTCTATGTCAACTTCTGCACAGGTTTTCACTTTGCCAATCACTCTTGTGAATTTTGGTTACTTTCCAGTATTCTTCCTGATTAGCAATTTGATTGTTCTTCCTATTTTGCAACTGGCTTTGATTTCTTTGATAGCTTTGTTGATTTTTGTAGATGTTCCTTTGCTTTCAAATGTTATTGCATTTTGTTGCGACGTGGAATTGGGATTTATTATTTGGGTAACAAATCTGTTATCATAAATTTTCTATAAAATTTTATTTGATGCTAGGAAAATAACTCTTCGTTTTAATTTTCTAAAACGAAGAGTTAGCAAAATAAAACGAAGAGTTACGAAATTATTTCTTCGTTTTGTTGGAATAAGACAAATATTTGTTCATTTTTACTGAATTTTTATCTTTTCAAAGCCCAATTTTATAAATTTTATTCTATTGAAAAATAGAATATTAAAAATATTTTTTTAATTTTTTTATCACAAATGCTTGCGAGAATGAAATTTCGTTATACTTTTGC
>JAGHSX010000052.1 GCA_018065645.1 Candidatus Scybalousia scybalohippi | reverse complement strand
GATTTATAAAGAATATAATCGTTTGAGAAATCAATATGGAGGAGATTATTTAAATATTCAAGATGGAATAACAAAATTCTATAACTCTTTAGCAGATTCTGATCCATCAAAAGAGCATAAGCATTATAGTAAGGTTGATCAAAGAGGTCTTTTCTTTCCAGATAATATATCACAAGGGACAGGAAAAGGTCCACGTTATGATGTACTACATCCATTTACTCATAAACCAACTAAAATTCCGAGAGGAGGATGGCGTTATTCGTCAAACACTATGAATGAATTATTGTTGGAGGATAGAATTTATTTTGGATTAGATGAAACAACGGTTCCTTGTAGGAAAAGATATTTACGAGAAACAGAATTTGAATTACCATCTTCGGTGTTTTATAAAGATGGTCGTGCAGCAACAAAAGAGGTTGAAACTATTCTATGTCAGAATGGAATATTCAATAATCCCAAAGATAGAGAGATTATACAAAAAATTCTATCGTTTAAAGAAAATAAGATAATTCTAGATTTCTTTGCTGGTAGTGGAACAACTTTACATGCAACAATGCAATTGAATAAGGAAGATGGAGGGAAAAGACAATGTATTTTGGTAACAAATAATGAGAATAATATCTGTGAAGAAGTTACTTATGAGAGAAATAAAAGAGTGATACAAGGTTATACAAAACCAAATGGAGAAATTGTAGAGGGATTGAAAGAAAATAATTTGAGATATTATAAAGTAGGATTTGTTCCTAGGGATTCTTCTATAAAAGGTAAACGTCAACTGATGGAGGCAAGTACGGATTTACTATGTATAAAGAATGATTTATACGATGAAAGATTTACATTTGGGAATATAAACTTGCGTTCAAAGATTGCCAGATACTTTGAGGATGATAAACAAAAAATGCTTATTATCTACAAGGAGGAAGCTATTCCAAGCCTGGTTGAAGAGATAGATAGAATGTCAGAAGATACACATATAAAGGTCTATGTTTTTTCTGCAAATAACTATGCAATGCATGAGGATTTTACTAGTGTAGAAGATAAAGTTTCTCTTTGTGCTTTACCATCTGCAATATATAATGCTTACCTAAAAGTCTTACCAAAGAAAATAAATATCACTATAGGAGAGGAGGAAAATATATGATACTAAAAAACTATCAAGAAGCAAAAGTTAAAGAGATAGTAAATAAAACTATTGACCAACTTAATATAGATGGCATGCGTAGGACTATAGTCTTTCAGGCACCTACAGGAGCAGGTAAGACTGTAATGGTAACAGAGGCTATGTGCAGATTGTACGAAGAAATAGCAAGTATGGATTGTCAATATTCTCAAGTGGCATATATATGGATCGCTCCTAATGCTTTGCATGTGCAGAGTTATAGAAGCATGAAAAACGCATTGTCGGAAACACATAGACTTACACCTGTAGAATATGATGAATTAGACCTTAGTTTTGATGGTTATATAAAACCTGGAGAGGTTTTTTTTGTAAATTGGCAGAGTATAAACAATGATAATAGAGTTATTGTTAGAGGTAGTGAACAGATACCATCCATTTATGACATTATCAATAGGACAACACAAGAATACAATATTCCTATTGTTTGCATAATAGATGAAGAACATATGTTTACTGGGAGGACAGCAACACAGTCTGAAAAAGTACTAGAAAAGATCAATCCAAAGGTTGAGATAAGAGTATCAGCCACACCCAAGACTAGAACTCCAGATGAACTAATCAAGATAGATCGTTCACAAGTTATCAATGAAGGAATGATAAAGATAAATATATCTTTGAATCCAGCATTGAAAGGATCTCAGACAGATGAGGCAGTAGATATGTATTTGCTTGATCAAGCTATGAAAAAACGCAAGCAATTACATGAAGCCTATAAAAAACTAGGAATAAATATTAATCCTCTACTACTTGTACAGCTACCTAACGATAATTCTGTGACACTTACAGAAGATGAAGCTTCTCTAAAAGAAGCAATACTAAAAAAACTTGCCATAAGTCATAACTCTACTATAGAAAATGGAAAGGTTGCAGTATGGTTATCCAATGAAAGAGCAAATCTTGAAGGTATAGAAAAGAATGATTCTATAGTAGATGTGTTGGTGTTCAAACAAGCTATTGCTATGGGCTGGGATTGTCCAAGAGCAGGGGTGTTGGCTATTTATCGAAAACTAAGTAGTGAGAGCTTTACTATACAGACCATAGGACGAATAATGCGTATGCCTCAACAAAGATTTTATACAGATCCTATATTAAATGTTGGTTATGTTTATACAGATCTTAGTGCTGATGTTATTAGGATAGAACCTGATGATATTGACTACATAAAGAAACTGCATGCTTTTAGACGAGAGAATTTGCAGAATATAGGAATGAAATCGTATAGGAGTGAGCGTTCTAATAAGGAAAATAATGTACTGCGTGCAGATTTTAAAAGAATATTTCAACAGAAAATGGCAGAAGAGTGGACTCTTACTTATCAGCCATCATTGTTTTCATGGGATGAAGTTGATGAAGAAAAGTTTGAGTTCTCAAATAAAGTAGTTGAAAATCGCAATATAGCGTCAAAACATATCAAACTTGATATTTCTCGTATTCAGATAGAGATACCAACAGATATGATTTTATTAGATGAGGAAGGTTTAAAATATGTCGAAAACAAGACAGGGTTTGCAAGAACTCCATACGAGTTGAAACAAGTATTTGATAAGTTTTGCTCTAGCCTATTGACTGGTTGGTCAAAATCACAATGCATATCTATACTAGAGTCTGCTATTCTTGGAGCAATGGAAAATTTGTTTGAAATATTCGAGGTGGATGCTTATAAGGTTGTTTGTAGTAAACAGAACAAACCAAAGTTTGCATCGTTGATTGGTAATACTTTGAAGTATTATAGAGATAATATAATGCCAAAGATACTAAAGTCACAATCTGGATATGTAGAATATATGTGGACTTTGCCAGAGGTTAGAGATTACAAGGATAATACATATAATGAAAGAGAAAGTATTAAAAATCATGCTTTGCTCCCATTTTTTGAACAAAACAATGTGTCTATCCCAGAAAGACATTTTACAGATTTTTTAGAGGAAAATACAGAATATATAGATTGGTGGTATAAGAATGGAGATGCAGGCTCAGAACATTTTGCCATTCCATATAAGAATAGTCAAGGCAAAAACTCTTTGTTTTATATAGATTTTATAATTAGAATGAGAAACGGAAAACTCTTTCTTTTTGATACAAAGTCGGAGAATAGTGATCCAGAAGCATCCAACAAACATAATGCATTGATAGACTATTTAAACGAAAATTGGAATGAAAACCAGAATGTAGAAGGTGGCGTAATAATAGAAAACAATCAAAACTGGAAGTATTCAACAGATAAGATTGAAAATACCGTAGACTTAAATGGTTGGACAAGTTTTTATCCGTCAAATTATTAAAATAACAATTATTGCTGTCTGGTAAAAACTTTTTTGAGTTGAAAAAAATTAGGGCTGGTACTTATGAGAAGTATCAACTCTTTTGGTTATCTTTGTTTTCACCACAAAAACTTGGTAACCATAGGCAAATATAGCAATTTTATCAGATAGTATATAAGAAAATAAAAATTACTCATATAATTTAGACAAAAAAAAGCCTCTCATTGAGAGGCTTTTTTTATTCTAGAAATAAGTTAAAGCTTTTTGAAGTTCTACATCTATATTATTGTAAATAATGTGGAAGTATTTGTCTCCATAAAGATTTTGTGCTATGTAGGATTTCATCAATAACTTTATTTCTTTCTTTTCCTTTTCTGTAAGATATTGTTTCTTTACTCCGCTGTTTGCGGCAGAGTTCAGCATAGAAATGAACATATTGTTATCGACATTGTATCTTTTTAGAAAATCATCTCCAGAAGAATATTGAGAGAAACTTTTTCTGTTTGCATCTACATAGTCAAAACAATACTTATAGATAAGTCCATTCTTTAAAAGTTTTGAATAAGATGGACTAACTTTTAGGGCAGAATATGGAATATTTATGTCTGGTTCTATTCCACCACCACCATAAACTATTCTACCTTTCTTTGTCTTGTATCTTAATTTAGGATCGTGATTTAGTGTGTCAGCATTCGCTTCCATATTGGCATATCTTTCAAGAAACTCTTCATAGTACTGGTCTGGGTCTCCAGAAATATAAGGTCTTTGTATGCAACGGCCAGATGGAGTGTAGTATCTCGCTACTGTAAGTCTTATGGCACTTTTGTCTGGAAGTGGGATTTGCTCTTGTACCAGTCCCTTGCCAAAAGTTCTTCTGCCAATTATTGTACCTCTATCATTATCTTGAATACATCCGCTGACAATCTCTGATGCAGAGGCAGACAATTCATCTATCATTACTATCAGTTTGCCTTCCTCAAACAAGCCACCGCTAGTTGCAAAATTGTCACTACGACCTTGTCTTCTTCCTTGAGTGTATACAATCAAGTCTCCTTTACCTATGAACTCATCAGCTATCTTTATTGCTTCACTCAGATAGCCACCTCCATTTCCTCTAAGGTCAAAAATCAGTTGATTCATTCCTTTGCCTTTTAGAGATTGCAATGCTTGTGCAACTTCTTCGTGTGCAGTTGCAGAAAATTCTGAAAGTTTTATGTAACCAGTATTTTTATTAAGCATTCCAAAGAAAGAAACGGCTTTAGTCTCTATCTTATCACGGGTAACAACAAAGTCTACCAGATCCTTTACACCCTTTCTGTAAACGGATAGTCTGACTTTACTATTCTTTTCTCCTTTTAGATAGTGAAGTACTGTGTCATTTGTAAGGTTGTGAAATGCCTTTCCATTTACTTTAAGAATCCTATCTCCAGCAAGTATGCCTACTTTATCGGAAGGACCTCCTTTGATTGTTCTAACAACTATTATGCTGTCTCCAGATACTCTGAATTGTACACCTATGCCATAAAAATGACCTTCAAGGCTTTCATTCTCTTGTTTTACTACATCTGCAGTGAGATATACGGAGTGAGGATCCAACTCATTCAAGAGACCTACGATAGCTTTGTCGCTCAAAGTATCCTTATTTACTTTGTCTACATATTCCTTATCTATTAGATTAAGAATATAAGAAATTTTGTCCGCTCTAGAAGACGAAACAAGGGAACCTCTTTTGCTCAAGAGGTTCCCTAGCCATATTCCCAATAAAAATATTATTATGAATAATATTGGGGTGAAAGAATTTCTTTTCATTATCTATGCAAGAAAATGATTTTCTCTTTTTTATTTTTCTATCCAAGCTTTCAACTCATCAAGAGTTAAAGCTGGTATCTGTAGTTTGTTCTTTTTTCTTAGGCCATTAAGGTCGTTGAATAATTTGTTTATGTTAGCATTCTTAAGGTTGTCCAAAGTTCCTATGCCAGCTTTACGAAGAAGGTTAACCCAGTCTTGAGGGATTCCTCTGTTAAGGAATTCATCATCTGTAGCTACTGCTTCCTGAGCTTCTGGTTTCATTTGAGGGAAGAATAGAACGTCTTGAATACTGTTTGAATTAGTCATCATCATAGCCAGACGGTCAATACCTATACCCAAACCAGATGTAGGAGGCATACCAAATTCTATTGCTCTTAGGAAATCTTCGTCAAGTACCATACTTTCTGGATCACCTCTCTTGCCAAGTTCTAGTTGTTCTTCAAAACGTCTTCTTTGGTCTATTGGATCGTTAAGTTCTGAGTATGCGTTACAAATCTCCTTGCAGTTACATACTGCTTCAAATCTTTCAACCAATCCTGGTTTTGAACGATGTTTCTTAGCCAATGGAGACATTTCAATAGGATAATCATATATGAATGTAGGTTGTACAAGTTTGCCTTCGCAAGTTTCACCAAATATTTCATCTATAAGTTTACCTTTACCCATAGTGTCGTCAATAGGAACATTAAGTTTTGTAGCAGTTTCTCTTAGTTGAGCTTCATCCATTTCGGAAATATCTATTCCTGTGAAATGTTCTATTGCTTCATACATTGTGTAACGTTTCCAAGGACGTTTGAAATCTATTACGTTTTCTCCAACTTGTATTTTAGTAGTTCCGTGTAGAGCAAGTGCTATTCTTTCAACCATTTCCTCTACTGTATCCATCATCCAGAAATAGTCTTTGTAGGCAACGTAAAGTTCCATTTGTGTAAATTCTGGGTTGTGGAAACGGTCCATACCTTCGTTACGGAAGTCTTTGCTGAATTCGTAAACACCACTATAACCACCTACGATAAGTTTTTTAAGGTATAATTCATCAGCAATACGAAGATAAAGATCCATATCCAAAGTATTGTGATGTGTTTTGAAAGGACGTGCAGCAGCGCCACCATAGACAGGTTGTAGTATTGGAGTCTCTACCTCTAGGTAACCCTTTTCATTAAGATAGTTTCTCATTGTGTTTACAAGGATAGTTCTCTTAATGAATGTATCTTTTACTTGAGGGTTTACAATAAGGTCTACATATCTTTGACGGTATCTTTGTTCTGGGTCTGTGAAGGCATCGTAAACTTTGCCATCTTTCTCCTTAACTACAGGAAGGGGTTTAACGCTCTTGCAAAGGACTGTTAATTCCTTAACGTGAATACTTATTTCTCCCATCTTGGTTCTAAAGACAAATCCTTTTACGCCAATAATGTCACCAATATCAAGTAATTTCTTGAAAACAGTATTGTACATTGTTTTGTCTTCAGTTGGACAAATTTCATCACGATTTAGATAAAGTTGTATTCTACCTTCGCCATCTTGTATTTCACAGAAAGAAGCTGCACCCATAATTCTGCGGCTCATAATTCTTCCTGCTATTTTTACATCTTGAAACAATGTTTCATCTTTTTCAAATTCTACTTTTATTTGATTAGATGTAGCATTTGTTTCAAACATTGGTGCTGGATATGGATTTATACCAAGTTTTCTCAACTCTTCAGCATCATTCCTTCTCTGTATTTCCTGTTCGCTAAGTTCCATTGTTAATTATATTGTTTTGCAAAGTTTATAAATCTATTCTTGTTTTGCCAAAAGTATTTCTCTAACTTTTCCTTCTATTTCTTCTTGTAGTTCAGGATTGTCTTTCAGCATTTGTTTTACAAGGTCTCTTCCTTGTCCTATCTTGGTGTCTCCATAAGAGAACCAAGAACCACTCTTCTTTATGATGTCGTGTTCTACAGCAATGTCTATTATTTCTCCTATCTTAGAAATACCTTCTCCAAACATAAGGTCAAATTCTACCTGACGGAAAGGTGGTGCTACTTTATTTTTAGCAACTTTAACTCTCACTCTGTTTCCGTAAACTCTATCTCCATCTTTCAAAGCTTGAGTTTTTCTAATGTCCAAACGTACAGAAGCGTAGAATTTAAGAGCATTACCACCAGTTGTTGTTTCAGGGCTGCCATACATTACACCTATTTTGTCTCTTAATTGGTTGATAAAGATGCAACAGCATTTAGTCTTGCTTATAGTAGATGTCATCTTTCTTAGAGCTTGAGACATAAGTCTTGCTTGAAGACCCATTTTGCTTTCGCCCATTTCTCCGTCTATCTCACTCTTAGGAGTAAGAGCAGCAACAGAGTCAATAACTATGATGTCTATTGCGCCAGAAGCTATAAGGTTTTCTGCTATTTCCAATGCCTGCTCTCCATTGTCTGGTTGAGAGATGTAAAGGTTTTCTACATCAACACCAAGTTTTTGAGCGTATACACTATCAAAAGCGTGTTCTGCATCTATGAAAGCTGCGATACCTCCTTGTTTTTGAGCTTCAGCTATGCAATGGATAGCTAGGGTTGTTTTACCTGAAGATTCTGGTCCATATATTTCTATTACTCTGCCTTTAGGAAGACCACCAACGCCAAGTGCTATGTCCAAAGATAAACTACCTGTTGGAATAACATCAACCTGCATTGCAGCCTTTTCACCCAATTTCATTATAGAGCCTTTACCATAACTTTTTTCTATCTTAGATAATGCTGCCTGTAAGACTTTTAATTTCTCTAATTTCTCACTATTTTCAACTTCTTTTGCCATAGTCTTTATGAATAAATGTTAGTAACTTCTTTTTGAGTCATTACCCTCGTACCAGTTAATGAAAGCTGTATTTACAACCTTGTTTCCACCAGCTGTTGGATAATTGCCAGAGAAATACCAGTCACCAGTATTTTCTGGACAAGCTTCGTGTAGGTTTTCCAAAGAATTGTACACAACTCTTATTTCTGCATTACATTTTTTAGGAGTAATAAGTTCTGCAATTTTGTCTGAAATCTCTTGAGCAGTAAATGAATTGTATATGTTCTTTACATGATTTATTACCATTTCTTTTGGAAGAGATTCTTGTTCTTTACAAGCCTTGTAAGTGTCGTCTATGATATTTTGCATTCCTCTTTCTTTCAAAAGAGCAATAGCAGCATTGAATGCTACAAGGTGTCCTAGTCTTGACATGTCTATACCGTAACAGTCTGGATAACGAATCTGTGGTGCAGAAGAAGCAACAACTATTTTCTTTGGACCAAGTTTGTCTAGTATAGAAAGAATACTTTGTTTCAAAGTTGTTCCTCTAACGATACTATCATCTATTACAACTAGATTGTCTACCTCTTCTTTTATTTGTCCGTAAGTAACATCGTAAACGTGAGCAACCATATCATCTCTTTCATTATCTTGAGTGATGAAAGTTCTCATCTTAACGTCTTTTACAACGATATATTCTCTACGGACTTTTGTCTTAAATATTTCGTCAAGTTTTTCCTTTGTAACTTTTCCATCAAGTGCAAGAATGTTTTCTATTCTTTGTTGGTCAAGATAGTCATTGAAAGCTTTTGCCAAACCTTGGAAAGCGACAGAAGCAGTATTAGGAATATAAGAGATAACTGTATTCTCAACATCTTTATCTATGGCTTCAAGAATTTGAGGGAAAATCTTTTCTCCCAATTTCTTTCTTTCAACATAAATGTCTGCGTCTGTACCTCTAGAGAAATAAATTCTTTCAAAAGAACATTTCTTGTTAGGCTTAATTTCTTCTTTTACTCTTTCTTCAGTTACAGTTCCGTCTCTTCTTATGATAAGGGCGCAACCAGGAGTAAGCTCGTTTACTTCTTCTATTCTTGCATCAAATGTAGTCATAATAGCAGGTCTTTCAGAGGCTACTACAACTATCTCGTCATTTTTGTACCAGTAGCAAGGACGAATACCATTTTCATCTCTTACAACAAAAGCATGTCCATTACCAGTAAGACCACAAAGTTCATAGCCACCGTCAAAATGTTTTACAGAAGATGCCAATATTTTTTGTAAGTCCATTTCTCTGGATATACTCTTTGTGATTTCTATGTTTGATTCTTTATTTAGTTTGTGTTTTCTAAATAGTTCTTCAACTTCTCTGTCAAGGAACTTACCTATCTTCTCCAATACTATAGCAGTATCTGAAACATTTACTGGATGCTGTCCGAGAGATATAAGTTTTGCAAGCATTTCATCTATGTTGGTAAGATTGAAGTTACCAGCAAGAAGAAGGTCTCTTGTTTTCCAGTTGTTTTTTCTATGGAATGGGTGTAGGTTTTCCAAGGCATTTCCACCGAATGTTCCGTAACGAAGGTGTCCTAAGAACAATTCTCCGAAAAATCTAGCATTGTCTTTTAAATAAGCAATGTCGTTTGTTTTTTCTGGGTGTTCTTTTTCAACTGTTTTATAATCTTCAAAAACATTCTTGAAGATGTCAGCAATAGGTTGTCTATCGTTGCTCTTTTGAATGTCTATGTATTGTTTTCCTGGTTCGGTGTCAAATTTTACAGAAGCAAAACCTGCTCCGTCTTGACCTCTATTGTGTTGTTTCTCCATAAGGAGATACATACGATTTAAAGCCCAAGTATTTCCGTATTTTTCTTGATAATATTCAAGTGGTTTAAGCAATCTAAGCATTGCAATACCACATTCGTGTTTTACGCTATCGCTCATTATTGTTGTTTTATGATATTGGGTTAAAGAAATCTGTTGTAAAGCAAGTCTTACTCAATCTTATTGCAGGGGCCTCTTGGTGACGTTTCCATTCGTTGATTTTAAACAAATGAAGAACTCTCTCAACCATGTTCTGCTCATATCCTATAGCAATAAGTTCTGATTTAGATTTGTGATTTTCTATGTAATCTTTGAGTATCTTGTCTAAAATGTCGTATTCAGGTAGTGTGTCTGAATCTTTTTGATCGTAATGAAGTTCTGCTGATGGCGCTTTCTCAATGGAATTGAAAGGAATAATTTCTTCGTTTCTATTTATCCATTTTGCCAATCTGTAAACATCTGTTTTAAACAAATCGCCAATAGCACTTATTGCGCCAGAATCATCTCCATACAATGTACCATAACCTACAGCACTTTCACTCTTATTGCTTGTGTTAAGCATAGCAGCTCCTGTTTTGTTTCCAACAGCCATGACTATCATAAGTCGCGCTCTTGCCTGTAGGTTTTCTTCTGCAGTATTTGGTTCTGTTCCCTCAAAGACTGGTTTCATTGCTTCCAAACTAGCATGGAACATTCCCTTGATAGGAATAGTAAGGTAGTTTATTCCAAGATTCTTTGCAGATTTCTCGGCATCTGAAACACTATGTTCTGTAGAATACTCGCTTGGCATAAGAATACCTGTTACGTTTTCCTTACCAAGTGCTGCTACTCCCAAAACTACTACTACTGCAGAATCTATTCCTCCAGAAAGACCAATAACTGCTTTCTTTATATGGTTTTTTTCAAAATATTCTTTCAAACCCAAGACGCTCGCCTTGTAGATTCTCTCTTCGTAACATGGTGTCTTGATTGTTTCAGGCTTTAGGATCTCCATATCAAGAATGGATTCCTGCTCTTCAAACATATCAAGTTGCTTGCAAACTTCTCCTTTCTCATTTACAACGAAACTGCTGCCGTTAAAAACATAACAACCTTCAGCTCCGACCCTGTTCACGTAGACAATTTGAGTCTTCAGATTCTTTGCATAAGATGAAAGTGTACTTATCAATTTACCTTCGTCATCTTTGTCAAACAAAGTATTACCACAAAGAATCAAAACTTCAGTATCGCCACAATTAAGTGAACTAGATTTCAAATCTTCTAAAAATCCAAAAGCAAGTTTTTTGCCTTCAAATGTCAAAGACTCAATTCCATTTCCAGTAGAGAAGTTGAGATCGAATCTGGATAAGTGTTTTTTACTTGCTGTTGCCAATACTTTGCCTTTATTAACGAATATCAAAGAGTTGTAACAATTCCCATTCTCATCTTTGTTTGGCATTCCAAGGATAAAACTCTTGTTTGTCTTGCACAATTGTTCACAAAGTTGATTGCTTTCTGTGTACAAGTCTGAGTAAAGGCTTTTGTTGTATAAAGGAGAACCACTCAAAGATAATTCACCGAATACATTGAGCACCTCATCGTTACTTTTTTCAAGCACGTCATGGAGTTTTTGAGTGTTTATTTTACACTCAGCTGTTTTGTAGTTAAACTGACAAATATTTATCTTCATTTGTAAGTATTTTTCTTATGTGCAAAGATAATCATTTTCTATGATATAAAGCGTAAAAGCAATAAAAAAATGTGTTTTTGTTTGTTTTGTTTGAACAAATGAGAAAATAATTCTCTAAAACTTCGTTTTACTAGAGGGAAACTTCGTTTTATAGAAATAAAATCAAGTTTTTTTCTTGTAAGTGGAAATTATAAAAAATTGTTTTGTTGATGGATGTTACAATATTTTCAAAAAAAAATAGTTTTTAATCATTATATGAAACGATTACTTGTACTTACACTAGGACTGATAATGGCATTTACGGGCTTTTCTCAAAAAGCTCCTCCAAATATGCCACATTTTGATGATAAACCTTTTCATTTTGGAATAATTTTAGGAGTAAGCTCTTTGTCAACAAATATTGTTGGAACAACAGAACTTCCTTTGTATGACTCTATTTACGGATTCTCTTCAATAAGGAATGCTGGTGTTCAAATAGGCGTTATTTCTGATTTGAAAATGCTGAGTTTTTTGCATTTGAGATTTATTCCTACATTGGTTTTGACAGATAGAACTTTTGAATACAACATTGTTAGACGAGGTAATTTGACTGATGTAAAGAATTCTTTAGAAGTGATCTATCTGGAAGCTCCATTGGAAATGAAACTTATGAGTAAAAGGTATGGAAATTTTAGACCTTATCTCATTGGTGGAATGAAATATGTGTATGATTTAGGCTCAATAAAACGTAAGAAACTCAATCCTGATGAATATTTGATGAAGTTGGAACAGAATGAGTTCTTTTATACTTTGGGCGTCGGCTTTGATTTTTATCTTCCTATGTGTAAAATTGGTTTAGAATTGAAATCATCTTATGGCCTTAGTGATATTCTTGACCATACTTTCCAAAATGCTTATACAGATTGCATAGACAAGATGAAGAGTCAAATGTTTTATGTTAATCTTACCTTTGAATAATTATGCAAAAACAATTGCAACTACGCCTTTCTCCAGAGCAATACAATAGTATTGGAGAATTTGAAAATGTGATTTGTAAGAAATCGGGAATAAGCAAAGAAACACTCTCATATTGTGTAGATAAGGAGAGTTTGGATTGCAGAAAAGAACCTGTTTACAATCTTTCTGTGCTTGTTTCCGAAGACAACGATTTACCAAATCATAAAATTGCTCCACTTTTGGAGGTCGATGACAAACAAAGGGTAATAGTTGTTGGAGCAGGTCCTGCAGGATTATTTGCAGCAATAAAACTTCTACAAAAAGGGATAAAACCTATAATAATAGAGCGCGGTGCTTGTGTAGAAAATAGAAAAAAAGATGTTGCGAGTATTAACAGAAATCAAAAAATAAACACGGAGAGTAACGTCTGTTTTGGAGAAGGAGGAGCTGGAACATTCTCTGATGGAAAACTGTATACTCGAAGCAACAAGAAAGGAAATATTCAGGAAGTTCTAGAAATATTTGTTCACTTTGGTGCAGATGAAAAGATTTTAAGGCAAACTCATTCTCATATAGGAACAGATAAACTTTCCAGAATTATAAAAAATATTAGAGAGGAAATACTCCGTTGTGGTGGAGAATATTATTTTGATACTAAGGTTGTAGATTTTGTATTACAAGATAATGTTGTCAAAGGTGTGAAAACTGCAGATGGAGAAGAAATCCTTGCAGATAGAGTAATCCTTGCAACAGGTCACAGCGCAAGAGATATTTACCAATTGTTTTATGATAGAAATTGGAAAATAGAGTCTCAAACTTTTGCGATGGGAGTAAGAGTTGAACACCCTCAACAATTGATCAATCAGATACAATACCATTCTAAAACTCCATCAAATCTTTTACCACCAGCAACATACTCTTTGGCTCACAACATAGGAGACAGAGGCGTCTTCTCTTTTTGTATGTGTCCAGGGGGAATAGTTATGCCTTCTATGGATAAGGAAGGAATAATGGTGGTTAATGGAATGAGCAATTCCTTGCGAAATGGAGAGAAAGCAAATGCTGCAATAGTGGTTAGTGTAAAAGAAGAAGATGCTAGAGAATTCAAAAACTTTGGGCCTTTGTCTTTAATGAAGTTGCAGGAAAAGATAGAAAAACAGATGTTTATTCAAAAACAGATCGCTCCTGCACAAAGAATAACTGACTTTATGCAAAACAGAGTCTCTTCACGTTTGCTTCGCAGTTCTTATATGCCAGGTTTGGAAAGTGTAAATATGAGAGAAGAATTGCCAGATTTTGTTTCAAAACATTTGGTGGAGGGATTTAAAGTTTTTGATAAGAAAATGCATGGTTACATAACAAAAGACGCTATGCTTATTGGTTTGGAAAGTAGGACATCTTCTCCTGTTAGAATTCCAAGAGATAAGGAGAGTCTGCAACACCTTTCTTTAAAGAATCTTTATCCTTGTGGTGAAGGTGCTGGTTATGCAGGAGGAATAACTTCTTCTGCTATGGACGGAATAAATGTTGCAAACAAAATTGCAGAAGAGTTTAATTGTTTAAACTAAAGTAATTAACGAGATTTTTAATTGTTTCAAAAGTGAACAAAATTGTGAAAAATTATTGTAATATAAAAATATTGTTGTAATTTTACACTCTGTTTTTTTAAGAAAAGTATGATAAGATTTAAGAAAATAATAATATCGTTAATAGTACTATCTACTTGTTTCTCAGTATTTGCTCAAAATAATGAGAGAGAAGAGGAGTATCTTAATTTTGAAAGAAATTATAATGAACTGCTCCAATCTTATTATATTAAATCTAATGAAAAACTTCTCAACGAAAGATTTCCTTCTTCAGCATTTATGCCAACTTCCACAACAGGATCTTCCACACCTGATGAGGTTTATAGGCAAAGACTTAATAGTATTCCGTCTGCTGTGAAGTTGGTTTACAATAGTCAAGTAAGAAATCATATTGTTTACTATTTGGATAGAATGAACAGGAGTGTAGGATTGATGCTTGGTCTTAGCAAGTATTATTTTCCTATATTTGAAGACATATTAGACTCTTATGGAGTACCAAGTGAGTTGAAGTATTTGGTAGTTATAGAGAGTGCGTTTAGACCTAAAGCTGTCTCAAAGGCAGGAGCAACAGGTCTTTGGCAATTTATGTATGCTACAGGCAGAACATATGATCTTAGAGTTAATTCTATAGTAGATGACAGATGTGATCCTATAAAATCAACAATAGCAGCAGCAAAATTTCTTAAGAACCTGTATGGTATTTATGGAGATTGGTCTTTGGTGTTAGCTGCTTACAATTGTGGACCAGGAAACGTTAATAAAGCTATGAAACGTTCTGGTAAGAATGATTTTTGGGAAATCTATGATTTTCTTCCAAAGGAAACAAGAAACTATGTTCCTGCTTATATCGCAGCAACGTATGTTATGAATTTCTATCAAGAACACGGAATAAGGCCTGTAGAACTTACAAGACCATTGGATCTTGTAACAGATACAGTAGTTGTAAATAAAGATATTTATTTTGGTCAAATTCAAGATGTAATGAATATTTCTGTTGAGGAATTGAAAGATTTGAATCCTCAATACAAGATGGATTACATTCCTGGAACACAAGATAAATATTCTTTGCGTTTACCTTTGAAATATGTTGAAACTTTCATAGAAATGGAAGATTCTATCTCAAATTGTAATATAGAGAAGTATCGTCCAGAGTTGGCTAAGAAAGATGACAGTCTTTCATCTTCTACTACAACTGTAATGGTAGACAAGACAATTTACCATAAGGTTAGAAAGAATGAAAACTGGTCTTCTATTGCTAGAAGATATGGAGTATCTGTATCTGATTTGAGAAAGTGGAATTCAAAAATCAAGAAAAACAAACTTCAAAAAGGAACTTTGATTGCAGTCAAAACTAAGGTTGCAGTTGCAAAAGAAAACGTAATAGAAAAAGATGAAGCAGAAAAATCATCATCATTTGCAAAAGACGAAATGCTAGAAGCAAATAGCTCTGCTTCTCAACAAGAATTGACTACAAGCAAACAAAAGGCAGACAAGATAAATTCAAAAGTTTCAAGTAATAAAAAAGTTGAAGTAAGTACAAAACAATCTGCTCAGGAAGATAAATCCAAGAAACAGGACAATACTTCTAAAAAACAAGAAACTCCATCCAAGAAACAGGATACTTCTTCCAACGAAAAGCAAGACACAAAGAAGACAAACGCTAAGCAAGAAACTAATTCTAAAGCAAAAGGCAAGAACGATACCTCAAAGACTCATACTATAAAGTCTGGAGAAACTATTAGTGCTATCGCAAAAAAATACAATATAAGCGAACAAAAGCTTATGAAACTAAACGGACTTAACGATCAATCTGTAAAGAAGATTCGTCCTGGTCAAAAGCTTAAACTTAAATAAAGAAACATAGATTCTTTTCAATTCATTATTTTTAAGAAGTGAAATTCCGCACAATAATCTTTACACTTATTGCAGTTCTTTTGTCGTTAACTTTGGTTTCAATTCTGATACCAGCAGAAGGGTTTGACGTTTTCGGAATTCATTTCTCATTCCCATCCATAAAAGAAACTTTATTTCCCACTCCTACAAAGTACGCCAATATTGATGACCTTGTAGCAGATGAGCATGGTGGCGATACTAAACACGAATATGAAATAGCAAAAGTAAAAATTGGGGATAGATACATTTCAGGATTGGAATATCCAAAAGAAGACACTACTTTATTGGATTCTTTCTTTTCTTCTTTACAAAAAGCCAGCAAGACTAAGGTTAGAATTCTTCACTATGGAGATTCTCAAATAGAAGGAGACAGAATAACATCTTATATCCGTTCCAGACTGCAGGGAGAATTTTCTGGGAAAGGGCAAGGACAAATGCCTTTGTATTCTCTTTCAAACATCAAAGGTGTAACTTACAGACATTCTTCCAACTGGTTTCACAAAAGCATAATAAACAAGCGAGACAAAAGATATAATCGTTATGGAATAATGATGACTGCTTGTATTCCATATGTTGGAACTCATGTGGATACTCTTACTATGGACACTACTTACATCACTTCTGCATGGATAGAAATGGATTTTGCCAAGCCTGTAGCAAACCAACTTCATCTTTATTGTTCCAACCCAGATAAAAACTCAACAATTACTATCACTTCAAACAGCGAAACTCTTGTAAGCAAGAGTTTGCCTATTACATCAGAAATAATAGATATTCCTATATCTTCTTCTAATCCTATTAAAAAATTAAGAATAATTGCGACAGGTGCTGTTCAGTTGTATTCTGTAGATGATAGTCAAGACAAGGGAGTATATGTAGACAATATTTCCTTGAGAGGTTCTTCTGGTTGGGGAATAAACTGGAACGACACACAGTTTATTTCTGACTTTGCAGATTTGATTGATGTGGATTTGATAATTATGCAATTTGGAGTTAATGCTATTCCACAGGAAGAGGATAAGGTTTTAAAATCCTATGATTTCTTTAGAAAAGAGTATTCACGTCAGCTAGCATTTTTAAAGAAAGCAGTACCAAATGCTCAAATCATAGTAATAGGATCTTCAGACCGCTCTAGAAGAAAAGGCAACGGTTATGAAACCAATCCAAATGTGCCAAAGCTTATACAGGCACAAAGACAAGCAGCACAGGAAAACAACTGCATATTCTGGGATTTGTTTGCAGCTATGGGGGGAGAGAATTCTATGCCTTCATGGGTTTTGAGAGAGAAACCTTTGGCTAATACAGATTTCATACATTTCAATGCAGAAGGTGCAAAATATGTGGCAGAGATGTTTTACCAATCTTTTAATATTGAATACCAAAAGTATCTTTCAAGACAAAAGAAGTAAAACTTTTTGTGTATCTTTGCCAAACGAAACAATCATAGATTATGGAAGATAAACTATTTTATTCTATAGGAGAGGTTGCAAAGGAGTTTGATTTGAATTATTCTACCTTAAGATATTGGGAAGAAGAGTTCGCTATGCTTAAACCTCAAAGAAACAAAAGAGGAGTACGCCTTTACAGAAAAGAAGACGTGGAACTTATCCGTCAAATAGTTTATCTCACGCGAGAAAAGAAAATGACAATCTCTGGTGCAAAGCAGGCTATTCGTGGAGAAAAGTACAAAGATGCTGACTATACTGAAGTGATAGATACTCTTATGCACGCAAAAAGATTTCTTACAGAACTCAAATCAAATCTTAAAGAATAATATAATGAAAAAGACAGTAGCATTAGTTGCAGGTGGTTATTCAGGAGAGTATGTTATCTCTATACAATCTGCAGCACAAGTAGAAGATAACCTAAAAGAAGATTTCAACCTTTACAAGATAATAATAGATAAAAACGACTGGTACTACGAACACAATGGAGAAAAAATATCTGTAAACAAAGATGATTTCTCTCTAACAATAGGGGGTAAGAAAATCACTTTTGATGCAGCATTTATCATTGTTCATGGTACTCCAGGAGAAAATGGTCTGTTGCAAGGATACTTCGATATGATAGGCATTCCTTACAATACTTGTGATGCTCTTTGCTCAGCAGTTACATTTGACAAGGAAACATGTAATGCAGTTGTTAGAGATTTCAACGTTGTGAATGTAGCAAAGAATCATACTGTCTATGCAGAGGAAGAAATAGATATAGAAAAGATATTGGAAAAACTTTCTTTGCCTGTATTTGTGAAACCTTCACAAGGAGGTTCCTCTATAGGTATGTCAAAAGTTAAGACAAAAGAAAAACTTCTTCCTGCTATCAAGACTGCTTTGGATGTTCACCCAAAAGTCCTTATCGAAGAGTTTATAGAAGGTAGAGAATTCTCTTGTGGTATTTTTACCGTTGACGGAAAAGCTTCTGCATTCCCTGTTACAGAAATCATTCCTATCAATGAATTCTTTGACTACGAAGCCAAATACAACGGCACAACATCAGAGGTCGTTCCTGCTAATATCCCAGACAGCGTAAGAGATAGAATACAAAGAGCAACAGAAAAAATCTATAGAGCATTGAATTGTAAAGGTGTCTGCCGTATAGATTTTATCTATGATGAAAAAAGAGATATGCTGTTCTTCCTAGAAGTAAACACTACTCCAGGACAAAGTCTTAACAGTATTGTTCCTAACCAGGTAAGAGCTATGGGAAAAGATGTACATTGGTTGTACTACACTCAAATGGCTGAAATATTGAAATAAGAAAATAAAACTTCGTTTCAGTATGCGGACTCTTTGTCTTAGCCGACTGAAACGAAGAATTACTTTAGCAAAACCTTGAAAAACATCTTTAGAATATTGGCTTATATGAAGAACTACAAGAAATATGTAGTTCTCAATGTGGGTTGCAATATTCTCTACATTGTCTTTTCGTTGTTTTCTATAGTAATGGTGGTGCCTTTTGTCTCTGTATTGTTTGGACTCGTGTCTGCACCAGAGCAACTGCCTGCTTTCTCTCTTAGCAAAAATGCAATAGTTTCCTGGTTTTCCTACTATCTCAACTACTACAAGGAAACACAAGGATTCTTTACTTGTTTGATTTATATCTGCGCTATCTTTATAACCTTTACTTTTCTTTCCAACCTGTTTAGGTATCTTGCAATGTTTTTCCTTGCGCCTTTGCGTAATGGAATACTGCGAGATTTGAGAAACGATATTTATCACAAACTTACCATACTTCCAGTTTCTTTCTTCTCTACACAGAAGCGTGGCGACATCATAGCCAGAATGACTACAGACGTAGGCGTTGTGGAATGGACAGCTGTAACTAGTCTGCAGATGGTAGTGAAAGACCCATTTATGATTATCATCTTTGCAGTCGCTTTGTTTGTTACCAGCTGGCAGTTTATGTTGTTTATCTTGGTGGTCTTGCCTCTGCCTTTGTTGATAATAAGAAAGATCTCTGCCAGCCTTAACAAAAATAGTATCAAAGGTCAACAAAAAGCTGGAGATATTCTCTCATTTTCCGAAGAAGCTCTTTCCATGGTAAAGATTGCCAAAGGACTGAACGCAGAAAAGATTATGGAAGAAAGATTCTCTGTTCACAACAAAGCCTATCAGAAACTGATGAACAAGGTGATGGCAAGAAACGAACTTGCAGCCCCTATCTCTGAGTTTTTCTCTATGATGATACTTTCCATAGTTATTGTGGCTGGAGGTATCTTCGTTTTGAAAGGTCAGCTTCACCCAGGAGTGCTTATAGGCTTTACTGTGATTTTCTCTCGTATCATTTCTCCTATCAAAGAACTTATAAAAGCTTACTACAATTTCAAAAAAGGAGAAGCTTCTGCCAAGAGATTGTATGAAATCCTTGATGCAGAAGAAAAGATAGAAGAGAAACCCAACCCTGTCTTTATGCAGGAGTTCAAAGACAAGATAGAATTCAAAAATGTAGGCTTTTCATACGAAGGCAACGATGGTTTTGACTTGAAAAACATCAGCTTCACTATCAACAAAGGGGAGAAGATAGCCATAGTGGGAGCCTCTGGAGCAGGCAAGAGTACTTTGTTTGACCTTATCCCTCGTTTTGCAGATGTTACAGAAGGGGAAATACTTATAGATGGAGTAGATATAAGGGATTTTCAGATAAATTCTTTGAGAGAACATATAGGCGTGGTAACACAAAATAGTATTCTTTTCAACGATACTATTCTTGCAAACATCACCTTTGGAAAAGATGAGGTAGATATGGAAAAAGTGCAACATGTTGCACGACTAGCCAACGCAGAAGAGTTCATAGAAAACCTACCTATGAAATACAATACCAACATAGGAGATAGTGGAACAACCCTTTCTGGAGGACAAAGACAAAGACTATGTATAGCAAGAGCCTTGTACAACAACCCTCAAATACTCCTTATGGACGAGGCTACATCTGCTATGGATACAGAAAACGAACATAAAGTTGCTCAAGCAATCAACAATGCTATGCAAGACAGAACAATGGTAAGCATAGCTCATAGACTCTCTACCATAGTAAACAGCGACAAAATAATAGTCTTAGACCATGGTAGAATAGTAGAAGTAGGAACACATCAATCGCTATTGGAAAAAGATGGTTTCTATTCTAAACTTGTCAAGATGCAAAGTCTTTAATTGTTCACTTAAATCATAAGACGTAAAAAGGTGATGCGCTCTCACGCATCACCTTTTTCAATGTGTATTCTTTTACTTTCCTTTTTTTATTCCTTAACAATCTTCTTCGTATGATTTCCATCGGAAGTTTTTATAGAAACAAGATATGTTCCTTTCTCCAAATCCGATATTGGAACAGTAACTTTGTTTCCTTTTACCTTCAAACTCTTTTTTGTTACGCCTATTATATCACTTATTGTTATTCTCTCTATTTCGTATGGACTTTCTATATTTAATTCGTTTTGTGTTGGGTTAGGATACAATATTATCCTGTCGCTTAGTTGATTTATATCATCCAGTCCTACAAACAGACACTTACACGTATTATAAGATGTATCACATATATTGCAACTCCT
>JAGHSX010000110.1 GCA_018065645.1 Candidatus Scybalousia scybalohippi | reverse complement strand
CATACTCACTTCCTATCTATTATCTTTAATTCTCTTAAAGAACGTAATCACAACTTCATTTGGATTTGAAATATCTTGCATTGAAGCAATATCTCTTCTGCATCTGTTTATCATATCTGGTGTATCTAATGGTTCATCATACACACATATACAATCTGCAAATCCGTTAGGATAACTAAAACTAACAAAATATCTGTATGTTTTCTTCATTTAATCACACTCCTTAAAATGTTCTGGAAGTTGCATCCAGGCAATTACTTTTTCATATCCTAATTCTTCGTTTGTCATAAATTCAGAATCAACAAAACCTAAAGTATGTTCATCATATATATCATGCCAAAATCCAAATCCACTTTCTTCTTCATATTGACAAAACATAGGCAAATCTTCTTCATGATTTTCAACAGTACACATATAAAATCTTGAATCTCCATCTTCTGGTAATCTCTCACTGCATGGAATCCATTTTGGAATAGGAATATTTTGTTCATTGTATCTAACAGCATTAGCATAAAAACCATTAAGTGTTTCATAGTTATGTTCTGCTGTATGAAGCAATTTAATCAATTCTTCTTTTCTCATATTGTTCAAGGTTTTATCAGAATACATTTTTCTTCCGATTACACCTCGTTCAAATCCTGTAAAGTCATGTACCATTATTACACCTACTTTCTAAATCTCTTAATCTTTTCTCAATAGTCTTTCTGTTAAATCTACATCCATATGAATCTTTATCTGAGTTGTATGTTTCATCTTCTGACATTCCTATCTTGCAATATGAAACAACTTCCAAACCATTAAAATAACTATCACAAGCATTACAATTTTCACATTTCATTTACTTTGTATTCCTTTACTTTGCACTCAATTTCAACTACTTCTAAATCTTCTTGTTTATGAATTGTATTATGAACCTTAAAACTAGAAGTTAAATAGTTAGGATTATAATTTTTTACTGCTTTTTCAGCATTTACTTTTCTATCCCAATATTTTCTTCTAGGATTTGTAATATCACTTACTAATTTTCCTGTAGACTTATCAATCACTCCATACAACATAAAATCATTATTCATCATTCCACCTCACAAACTAAACAAATACCGCCTATTTCTCTAACTACTTCATCAACCTGTTTCTTGCTATTAAACGAACCCCAATACCATAATTCTCCATTTTCATATGTTGCTACAATGTACTTAAAATGATTTTCTGGTACGTTATTCACATTTACTGTTGCTTTCATATAATCACTTCCTTTACGAATAATAATCTTTAATCTCTGACCAGCCACCACAATAATCACATAATCCAAATCTTTGTCTTAACTTTGCAGCACAATTCGGACAAGTTGTTCCATCATCAACATATATTTCATCTTTATTTGACAAAACCTTAAAATCATCTGGAACTACAACAAGTGGCATTGTCATAAGTGAATTTTCTTCCATCTGTGGCATTTCAGTAATTATTTTTTCACAATCAATAACAAATGCCTTATCCATCAAATCACTTTCAAAACATAGCTTTAATTTTCCTTTGTTGTTTATAAAATCAATCTTTTCCTGTGCATTTCTAGTAAATATCATATCCATACGCATAGTAGAATCTGAACTCATACCTCTAACGTATGTTGGATATGGTTCATACAATGTACTTACTTCTATCATTTGTGGTTCTTCATAACTTGCAATATTAGAAACTTCATGCAAATATACTTTCGTTCCGTCTTTAGCCTTTACAAACACTCTTATATTTTTCTGAAATGTATTCAAATTATGATAAAGGTATGTTCTAAATTCCGTTGTTTGGTTGCAGAAACTACATTTACCATCTCTAGGGTCCAGGGATGCACCACAGTTTGAACAATGATATGATATTGTTTTTTCAAACTTCATATATTCAATCCAATCTTATTTAATTCTATTAGACTTTCTTTTTTCAAATTCAGATACAGATATTTCAACCCAATCATTATCAATTCCTTCATCACACTTGAAGTATCTGCATATGTTAACTATCTCATTATCTTTTTCAATACTAAAAATAGCATAAGTATCAAAATCTCCATTTTCTTTGTGTGTTAAAAAATCCATACAACTAACTTTCCATGGTTTTTCTGGAACATAAGGCATTGCAATAGGAAACATTTCATCAACAATACTTCTTACTAATCCACTTGAATATGAGCATCCAGTTTCAATATTGTATGCATAACATCTGTCAATATCCGAATATTTAACTGTTCCATCTTCAAACACATCCTTAAATAATGCAGATTTTCTTTTGCATTGATATGATTTTCTTCCTTCGCTTCCAAAATCAACTTCATTCCAAATATCTTCTGTATCTTCAATAGGTGTAAGCGGGTTTCCATCCATAAGACGAATTAAAATATTTCTAGTAAATCCAAAACTCATACCACTATGGTTATCATCACAAATACTTTTGTAAGCCTTTAATGCACTTTCATAACAAGCACAACCATAATCAAATTCTCCGTCTTTTCTATTTGGATTCTCTCTTTTGCAAGCTAGTTCAACTTCTTTTTTTGCCCAATCAATCATTCCCATAATTCCCATTCCTTTCCTTTACTTGCTACATCAACTTTACAATCGTTATTTACGCATTTTAAAATCTCGTTTACCATTATTCTTTTATTTGAATTATCCTTTGATAAATGGCAAATAAAGACATTTTTTAGATTGTTTGTATTGTTTTCTTTAATAAAGTTTGCAGTAGTATTTAATTCTGCGTGTCCTTTTAAAATGTGTGAATAATTATTTGAATTTTTATCAACCATATTTTCTATATAATTACATTCTACAAGTATATGATTCACATTCAGATTCTTAAAAGTGTATTTACAATATTCAAAATCAGTTAAATAAAGCATTTTTTGACCATCACATTCTATTAGAAAACCACGATTCTCGATACCATCATGTGGAACATCAAAACAAGTAACTTTAAAAACTCCTAATTGCTTTGATTGTTTCTTATTTTCTGCATTTTCAAATGGTTTCCAAACATCAAACCCCATTTTTTCAAAATCTTTTACTGACTTGAAATGATCCATGTGTTTATGGCTACATATGATTCCATCTATTTGCATCAAATCAAAATTTAAACCAGTCTTAATTTCACGCATTGAAATTCCAACGTCAATTATTAGTGTTCTTCCATTGTTATTTAACAGATAACAATTACCATCACTTCCTGAACCTAAAACTTTAAGAAACATTTTTACCACCTCTTACTGGAATTTTTATTGCATCTTCAATATTCCAACCATGAACTGTCAACCTTGCATAAATAACTTTTTTTGGAATACCATATAAACTTTCTAATTCTCTTGTTGTATAAAGTTTTCCATTATACTCAAATTTTCTTGTTTTCCTTGTGTTATTCATTTGTTCAAACCTATCTGACCATCTACAATTTGTTGGTTCATAATTTCCATCATTGTTAATTCTGTCAATGGTAAGTTCGTCAGTATATCCATTTTTCATTGCCCAGTTATAAAAATTTTGAAACCCATTATCACCAAGCCACTCGTCGCAAATTGTTATTCCACGACCACCATAATTGTAATAATAACTGTCGTTTTTGTTGAAGCACCTTTGTTTCATTGCCATCCATGTGTTGTAAATTCTAGTTCCTGACATTCCATGTTTGTAACTATTTCCCCAACCAATACTTTGTCTGCAACCACAGGCAGTTGTATTTCCAGTTTTCAGGCTTTCTCCTAAAACATCAACTTCATTACCACAATCACACTTACAATGCCAAAAATACCCTTTTTTTCCTTCTATATGACCAGTAGCATACATAACAGTAAGATAATTAAATTTTTTACCAGTTAAATTATCTACTTTAGGTGTGTAGTTTCTATTTTTTGCAATAATTTTTCTTGTTAATTCGCATCCACAAGATTTTGGTCTGCCTTTCAAAACTTCCTTGTAATTTTTTATTATCTTTTTGCCACATTCACACTCAAAAACCCACTTATTAGATGTTCCTGTGTATTGAATTGCTGTTAAGAAATTAACCTTTTCACCGCTTCTCATTTTTCATCACCACCTTTGTTATCAATAACCATCTGCATAACTTTGCAAATAACACAAATTCCTATTATGTAATGTTCTTTTTCACTTTCTGGCAATGCAATGTTTGCAACATTTCCATTTTGTTTACACTCATATAAATAAGGACAAATATCACAAGTAGTATTATCACCGTTTAACAATCAATCACCACCTTTATTCTGGCTTTGCCATATACTTTGAAAAATCATCATTAACTTGTTTATAAACATCTTCTTTTCCATCAAACAACTGACCAAAAATTGCTGTCAAAACATTTACTGTGATAGAATTACCAAAAGCCTTATACAACTGTGTGTTAGATTCTGCCTGTTCCATTTTTGTAATATCAATATCTGAAACATCTTGCAATCTTCCACATTCTCTTGGTGTCAATTTCCTTATTCTAATTAAGTAAATTTCTCCATCAATGTCATATAAGAAGTTGTAGAAATCAGAATCGCCTAACTCAATTAAACTAGGGATATTCTCCGTTGTTAAAGTAGGACTTATCTGCCCCCCCTCAACAACTCTTCCACGTCTAGTTTTTGAAGATGTATAATTCAAATCTGCAATACCAGGCAATTCACATTCTACAAATCCGTCTTTTGTTGCTTGACGAATTTTTATTTTTTTAGCATCTAAAATCTTAATCTGTTGTGTTCCACCACCTTGTATTGTTGTTATGTTTGGACTTAAACCATCAGTATCATAAACACTATTAGATTGATGTTTTCCTGTTCCATGTTCTATAAATCCAACACAATTTACATCTTTTGTTTCCAACACAAGATTATCCTTTTGAACACTTGTAATCGTATTAGAAGTACCATTTTCATTTACTTCTAATCGTTGCTCTAGGTTTTGATTTCCTACAGTTCTATCACTAGGATTGTCCTTATCTCTGCCACGCATTGCACATATCTTTTTATCATCAAGAACATATCCCATACCATAACCATGAGTACCAGCCATAATGTTAGGACTTGTGCCATTTGAATCGTAAACATTACCACTTTGATGTTTATTTGATTCTTCAATGTTTCCTAAAATATTTGTTTCCATTTTTTTAATCTCCAATATATGTGGTTGTCTACCACCACCTTGCATATTTGTAAGTGTTGGACATAAACCATCTTTACTGTAAACTTGACCTGCATATGAACCACCAGCAGAACCAAAAATGTTTCCTATGCGACATTCTTTAAGCTGCTCTGCTCTGCTCTGCTCTTAACGATTCTATTTTCATCATTCATCAAGTCAACCTTTCTAATATCTAAAATCCATTTTTCGTGACCAAAATTACTACTTGCTATTGCTGGTGCAAGTCCTTTAATGTCATACACTCTACCATTAGCATGAGTTTCATTTTTTGAATCAAATAGATTTCCTAAAACAATAATGTCTGCCATTTTTATTCCTTTTCTTCAAAATCATCACAAGCATCATCAAAAAATGTAGGTGTTCCATATTCTGGACCATCTTCATTCCCACAACAAAATTCTGCATATCCTTTGTTTTGTGGTTTTGAAAAATCTCTTTTGTTATACTTACAATTTCCACAGCACTCTTTCATTTACTTTCCACCTTTCAAAACTTCTATAACCCCATTCATAGTATCAAATCCAGTTCCAAAACCTTTATAATCTCTAGCACATAAAGTCTTTGCAACTTTCGTGTCAACTTTATCTATGCGATTATAATTCATGTAAACGGTTGACTTCGACAACTCCACTTCCTTCATGTGCATGGTTTGTGATTCCACTATCGTATCTTGCACAGATACAGTTTGCGATTTCATTGATTCCTGCATCTTTGAGTGACAAGTCAACGCAAATTCGTTCGTTCGTTCGTTTGTTCGTTCGTTCGTTCGTTCGTTCGTTCGTTCGTTCGTTCGTTAAGGATTTTACCTTCCAAAATCAAAGTATCAATCAGTTTCTGTGCTTTTTCAGAAGTAATGTAATACTTTTTGTCAACTTCATCTTCTAGATAATCTTTCATAACTTTTCCAAGTGGAATTGTTTCAGGAAATTCATAGTTTGCATTTTCATCAAGAATTGAAATCATAAAACATCTTTCTCTGTTTTGTGGAATACCATAATTCTTACTATTAAGTACCTGGTAAAAACACTTGTAACCTTTGCTTTCAAGAAATTCTTTCCACTTATTGAAATCATCAATGAATTTCTTTCCAACAATATTTTTTACATTTTCCATAAGCAAAATCTGTGGTAATTCATCACATTCATTAATCAATCGTTCAATCTCCCACAACAAACCACTTCTTGTAGAAGTTTCTTCATCTTCTTGATTTTCTTTGCTAAATCCTTTTTGCTTTCCAGCAACAGATATATCTTGACAAGGAAAGCTGTAAGTAAGTAAGTAAGTAAACTTATCACAATTTACAATTCCAAGCGAATCTGCATGAATATTACAAACTGATCCAACATTATGTGTTGCTCTAAACTTTCCAATTACTTCATTAAGCCAATCAACTGACTTTCTTTGCAGATTTTCTTTTGTTAGTGGTGTCTTTCCATCATTTGAAACACCATATTTAAGAAGAATTTCAACAGCTTCTTCTTTTGAATAATCAGTTTTTTCAAACTCTCCGTTGTTATGTACCGCATTAGCAAGATTTACAACTGGAATACACCACTCACTTGTTCTATATGATTCAACATCAACACCTAATCTTTTAAGTGCCATGTACTGTGATTGGTAACCGCTGAAAATTTCTATCAATCGAACAGGCTTTGTTATTTTGTAGTTTTTAGGTTTATTATCTGCTATAAAATCAAACAAACTCAACTGATTATCACATTCGTAATTGTCTAACATTTAATCACTCCCTTAATAAAGTTCATCATGCACATCTTCCAAAAACGAATCGTCACCTTCTCCTAAATCAACAATAACAATATTTTGAACATATTTAAGTTGACTTTTAGCCCATTTCATTCTAAATTCCTTTAATTCTTCTGATTTATCCCAACCATTTTTTGAACAATCCCCCATAATAACAAATGAAAACTCCCCATTTATAGGGCTTTCAAGAAGTTGACTAACCATGTATTTTTCAACATCATAATCATTTCCAAATAATGTTTGAAAAGAAGAAATTGCATTATTCCTTACTTCTCTAATTTTTTCATATTCCCAACCATGAACAATTGTCATTCTGTTTCTTATAGTTCCCATAAATAACACCTCTTTCTTCCTATTAAATAGTGTGAAACCACTGATCAAATTTTTCCTTATCAATCGTAATAATGACATTTTTATATGAAACTCTGTACACATCATCAACAATCGAATATTCCCATTTCTGCTTTGAATTTAATGAAATAAACAATTCACACCCATCCGTCTTTAAACTTATTACTGCATCTGCAGCAATTGGCTTACAAAATCCTTTCATATTAACACCTCTTTCTTCCTATTAAATAGTTACATCTTCATCTTGTGGAAATTGGAATACCGTATTTACTACACAATGATGAAATTCTGGTTGCTTATTTCCACTTTCAAGAATCACTGCGTTTGACTTTTTCATCACTTCCATAAATTCTTTTGTTTCTTCCATTGAATAATCTTTGAATACTGTCAAACTTGAACCTGTATAAGCACTTCTAACCATTTCCATTACTTTTAAGCATTTTTCTAATGATGAATAATGTGCAATGCTTATAGTTTGATTGTGGAATGTTGCAAATATTGGATAACCTTCTGGTTTATATTTATACGCATCAATACATCCAACTTCTAACATTGTATTTTCGTACTGAAAATCACTATATCCGTCTTGACTAATCAATCGCATTGTTTAGACCTCCTCTGCATCAATTTCATCTTCAATCAAACATGGGTTGTCAGAAATATCTTCGTCACGCATACATTGATAACACAAACTTATTGAATCACAACCTAATTCATCTACAACTTTTTCAATAGCTTCTTCTTTATTTTCTGCTTCTACTGTTTTTGTAACAAAAAACTTATATGGTAGCCAAACATTGTATTTACTCATTCAATCATCCCTTTCCAAAAAATGTCTGCCTTACATCTATTGCCATGCATTGCAATCCGTATTTCATATCAACTTTAGGTCTTTGTTTCGGATCACAAATAAAATCTCTGCAAATTCTAGGTCTAATTTCATAGATGGTACATTTATCACAAGTTTTTGAATCATCCATAAAAGGACACGTCATATCTAATACAGGCTCACGCATAAGCACAGTTCCTTGATGCTTACATTCCTTTATGTTGTATCTCTTGATATATGACTTAATACGTTTTATTTCTTCGTCAGTCATAGGAAGAATGTTTGAACAGCAAGCACCACAACCGATACATTTTCCGTTGCAAGTGAAATCATATGTACCATCATTCATTTTGCTTATTGCTTCTTCTAATGTAGTTGTCATTCGGCACCACCTAAATCCAATGTCTGTTGTTCCTCAACAATTTCCCCATCAACAACTTCTGCATCATCATCCATATCTTCAAATGGAATCTGATTTGCGTTTACTTCGATTTCTTCCTGTACTTGCTGATATGTTTCATCCATTTCCATAGATGCTTTCTTTGCCATTGCGTTATAATTCTTTGGAAACTTCTTTGTAGCATTGTTAAGCATTTTTCTTTGAATCATTGATTCTGGTGTATCAAGCCATGCACCACTCATATAAGGCATTGCAATTTCACATTCAAGCATTTCATCAACTGTGCTACATTTTCTTAAAGCTGCATAAATCTCTTGCTTCTTTGCTTCAATTTCTTTTTTCTGCTTATCTGTTGCCTTGTAACGATTCTCACAAATTCCAAATGTTTCATTCATAAGATTTTGCTTAACGTGTGCTAATAAGTTGATTTTTACACTATCTCTTTCAGCAATAAGGTATGTTACTTCTCCATTTACCTTTACAGGATAAACAACCCTTACACACTTTTGAGAAAGTCCTTTTTCTTCCCATTCTGGCGGTTCAATTTCGATACCTTTTCTTTTTGGATATTTGAAATAATCTCCATCTTTTACAATCCAATAAGGATATACTTGTTCAACACCTACACCAAAGTTACGTAGCATTGCATCATTACCAGCACCTTCAACACCCATTTCAACAGTTTGTACATAATTGTTACCAATCTTCTTACTTCTTAATTGGAAATAGCACTCTCTAGGAAATGCAGATGCATTTAATTTAAGACTTGCACAATGTTCAATAACCTCACGAAGATTAGAAGTATCTAGTCCATTCATATCTACCTTATCACTAGCCTTTACAAGCTGATAAATGCTTGTCATAGCTTCCATTGCACATTTCTTTGAATAATCATCAAACTCAACTCCTACAGCCTTATAATCTCTTGCTATAAGGTTTGTAAACGTGTTATTCCACTCACTAATTGCTGTTGTATAATCTTTCTCTTCTGCTACTTCATTTGCCATAATAATCACTCC
>JAGHSX010000060.1 GCA_018065645.1 Candidatus Scybalousia scybalohippi | reverse complement strand
ATTCCAATGGGCATCGTGGGCATGATGGGCATAATGGGCTATTTTTCTATAAGCCATTCAAGATGTCTTCGCTAAAACTTTAGGGGTTCTCTCCCCACCCTTTCACCATGCCCCATCTGTCACATTGAGCCTTTTGGTATATCCCCCTTTTTTATGCTCTAGCTGGTCAATAGTCATGCCTACTTTGTTTGACTTCATGCTGTTGCAGTAATAATGCGCTGCTTGAAGGTTGTTAAAATCCTCTGCTGCAGCCCTAGCACTGGGGTAACCAAACTCTTTCCATCTACTAACAGGCTTTATTTCATCGACCACGAAACTAAGTGGATGCTTACTGTCTGATGGTTCATCATAATGGATAGCACCATACTTGCCGTGGCATATACCACATTCACATCCCATTGCTTTCAATCTTGCTCTGTTCTTTACTCTTAATGCCCTGTTAGCATATCTTACATTCGTTGCCATTAATTCACCTCATCTGATCACTGGATGCAAGGCACTAAGCCCAGCACCCAAGATTGCCAGGAAGCAACCGACCATACAAAAAGCAGATAAAGTTTTCATCCCTTATCTGCTCCTCGCAATTCTAATATAGCATATAATTCCAATGGGCATCGTGGGCATGATGGGCATAATGGGCTATTTTTCTATAAGCCATTCAAGATGTCCTATTGCCTCATCCTCTATTCTGCAAACCTCTCTTCTGGAATAGTTCATCTTGTCTGCTATCATTTCGTAGGTGTACCCATCCAGATAATAACCATACAGAACATTCTGTTCCTCAATGTTGTCTAATAGCTTGATTAGTTTGTATGCCTTACTGATGCATCTATCCAGCATCTCTTCATCCTCTTTAATCTCCACAGATAAATCTGCTATATCAACCAGAATCTGTTCTGTAAAGTTACTGCATGAGGTTTGCACATTCTCCTTATCGTATCTTATTGCCCCACCTTCTGCCTTTGCTGTGAGCAGTTCAACTTTCAGTTTCTTGTTGGCAATGCTCTTCTCAAGATATTTGATTCTTTCTAACAAATCCTTTGCTTTATGTGCCATAGTTCCCCTTTCTACCAACTAAAACCATCTTCTTTTCTGTACCCATCCAAGATTTCATCCATAGCCTTACCTATAAAGGCAATGTCTCTTACGTTCCCTTCCTGCATTATTTTGACTTTTAACGCATCAGCAAATGCCTTTGCGTGTTCCAGCCTTTTGCCAGTGTTCAGCTTTTCAAGTTCTTTTCTGGCATCTGCCGTTCCTGCATCATATCCTTTGTTGTACTCTTGGATTTTATCCATTCTCACTGTTATCTCTTCTGATGTAGTCATTCGTTCTCCTTTTCGCTGTTATCCACATTTGCCAATACTTCTTCCCAATTTCTCACTCCACATAATCTATCTGTGAAATCGTTTAGTACCTTGCACAAGCTGTCCATAACTGTTCTGTTTGCTGATAACTCCTCTGCTGTTGCTTCAACTATTAATATTTTCATTGCCTATTTCTTCTCCTTAAAAATTCTATGTTTGTTTAACTCATTTTTAATTCAATTAGATTTTTATGTCTTTTATAAAATGAGTTACATTTTTTCGGTTCTTAAAGTTAAACTCATTTCCAGTAATTAAAATCTAAACCAAAAGCTATTGAGTATTTGCCTAATGTAATAACTATCGAAAAACAATTCTCTTTCGGCAAATATCCCATTGTGAAAGCTAATCCTATGAATCCATCTGTCCACTCTGTGTTTTCTATTGCAAAATATGGCATATACTCTTCTCCTTAAAATTCTTTATTTAGGTTAATACACAAAACTTAAATATCATAATTGCTATAATCATTGATTCTATTACTGTAGTTACAGCAAACCCTGCGTATTCTTCATCTTGTAATATAAAAGAAATAATAAAACCTGAACCAAGACTTATTACAAATGCAATAATAAATAAACCTATAAGTGCCAACGCCTCCATATCTACCCTCCAATAAAAATTCTTTATTCTATTCCCAATAAATCAAAACAATGTTGCGATATTCTGCTTGATTTATAGACTGTATATTTTCTTTTTCTATTCCTACTAAATTCACATATTCTATAAGAGTTGCATAATCTGAAAATGTCTTATATTTTAATTTCATATTCTCCTATTCCTCTTGCTCATACTTCTTAACGATGCCATCTATTCTGTCAAACAAACATTTTCCGCCTAACTTCCAAATTGTAATGTCGTAATATCCACCACTACTTGTTTCTGTGAATTCTGCCATACTTGCTATCAGTTCCAAATCTTGATTCATAAGTGCTATCTCTGCATCTTTCTCGGCTATTAAATCATTAAGCCTTTTGTTTTCTGCCTCTAATTCTTCAATCCTTTGTACGATGTATTCTTCTGCTGTCATATCATGTTCTCCTTAATTTCTATTAGGTTCAAAATCTCACACATTAACTCTTGGATAGTTCCATGTGGTATATAGCCCATTTGCTGATTCACACACTCGTCATTTATCAAATCGCATCTTAATTTGATAGTGTTATATAGGCTTGTGTTTTCAAGTTCTGATCTCAAATCTGCTTCATATTCCTCTTGGGTGTATTCCCTTAACGTATATTCTGCTGTCATATTATTTCCTTTCTTTCGAGTTTCTTTCGAGTTTAACTCGGTTTAACTCGGTTTAACTCGACTATGCGAACCCTTCCATTGTTCCAACCTTCACCCAGGAATCATCATCCTTGTAATTGCCATATCTGTATATCTCTCCATCTAAGTACGATTCCATGATCAGCAAGATTGTTCCTCTCTTGTACCCTCGTTTTTTAGCTTCTTCTAGAACATCTTTGAAATATAGTCCTTCTCCCATTTCAAAATTGTTGTCCATTTCAAAGGCAATCAACTCTGATTCAAAATCGTTTATAATAACCTCTACTCCTTCAAAATAGCCTATTGGCTCATCGTTTGTTTTTCTTGTCATTCTTTCACCTTTCTGATATCTTCCCAGCTTCCACAGAAACTTATCTTGTCGCATTTTGCTTTCCATTCCATGCAATACCCTATAATTCCATGTCCTGCAGGTGGTTGCTCTGATTTGTCCAATCTCATCCACCTCTCACAGTTCTCGCATCTCTTGTAGTTGTACCAACTTGGTGGTTTCCCCTTCTTTCCGTCTCTGTCTGTGGTATAATCCAGGCTTGTTGTGTCCATCTCAAACAATGTTATTTGATTCATTTGCTATCTCCTTTAGTGGCTTATCCAATGTTAGCCTTACCTTTCCACTCGCATACACTAGCATCTCTTGGATATGCTCAACACCTATTTCTTTTGCTATCTTTCCTGCTTCTATCATATTGCTGCATAATATTGTGTCCATCACAGATAACTCCTTCCATATCTCGCCATAAACTCTTCCCTGGTATGTGTCTGCTCATATATAGCCTGTCCAAGCATCTTCGATAGCTTCTCTGCTGCAATGTTCCCATGTATTCGCATCTTGGCATCTGAATTCATATTGTGGCATCCATCACACAGATTAATGATTAATCCGTCTTGATCAGATAATGCCCTTTGACTTGTTCCAAAGATTAAATGATGCTCAATGGCAAATGGCTTGCCACAAAATGCACATATCTTAATTTCTTTCATTTCTTCCTCCTTAACTTGCTCACAGGCTTATGGCTTCTAACTGTTGCATTCATATCTGGATGACTTCTCGCATCCGTAACAGCTACTGTTCATCAACTACCCCCAGATTCTCAATAATGCGTTTTATGTCACTTACTGCAATATCCATGCCACTTTTAACAGCCCAGGCAAGGTCACGTTTTGGAATTTTCTTTTCGTATTCGTCCAACTTTGCCAAAAGTTCTTGTTTATTTAAGTTTTCCATTCTTTTACCTCCCAAATATTCTCAGTACACTACCATCAAAGCTGATCCGTGAGATTGTCAACTCTCCCAAATCATCGTCAATATATTCATTCTTGCAAAATGACTTTTCTTTGGTGTAGCCATCATTTCCACCACCAAACAACTCAAAGCCGTAATATATGACTATCTCTTTATAATCACCAAAAGTAATGTCTAAAAACTCATAAATCGTCATTTATCTGCCCCTTTTCCAGTCCTCATAGCTTGCGTTCAGTTCACTAGCTATGGCTTTCTTTAATTTTTCAAGATTCTGTCCGTATTCGGCTGCAACATCGTACATCTGCCCTATAAGTGCATTTATCTTGTCATATCCCCACTTCTCTTTGCGATGTAAGGCAATGGCAATTGATGCGCCAAATGTTGGGAACAACCATTCCATCTGCTTTTGCCTTACCCTAGTAAGATATGCAATCTGGTATGCTCTTGGCTTCTTCTGATATTCAGCCTTTCTTACCTTCCACAGTTCATCGTTCAAATACACATCATCTTTCCAGCACTCGCCTTTTTCATTGCAGAACTCAATGCCAGTTTCTTCATCACATAGCTGAATCATGCTCTTTGTGTCATCTTCTCCACACTCATTGAATACTTGTTGGGCTTTATCCATAAAGTGGCTAATTCGCACCCTTCCCCACCCTTGATTGCGATGCAGGGCAAGTATGGTGGATGTATAAACCACATCCATAACCCTGTCTGCTTCTCGGTTCAACAAATCATCGGCTTTTTTTAGTCCTCTTGTGTTCATTTATGCCCACCATTTCTCCTGGAACTGTTCCCACATCTCATCAATGCCGTCTGCCGATACTCTTTCAACCTCTTCCACAGGCTCAAGTGTTGTCTCAATGGCTACTGGCTCTGTTATGTGCGATTCAATAGCCGTTCTTGCCTCAATTGGCATCCTTTTGAACTGTTTTTGGGCTTCTTTCTTTGCCTTATAGGAACGCATGAAATTCGACTGAATAACTGTCTCTAGTTCCTCTACTTCTGCCATTGCCCATTGGCGCAATTGATTTGGCGAACCAACAAGTGCCTTTGAAATGTTATCAAGCCTCTCATATTCTTCTGATGCGTGGTAATTAGAATTGCCAATAGCTTTTCTTACCTTTGCCCAAGCCTCCATCTCTGTCAGATCAGACGGCATTTCATTGATTCGATGTATCTGGTCAATTAATTGACCAACATCAGGTGCAAATCCACTTGTATTAGTTGCCTTAAATGCCTTTAATGCCGAATAAACCTGTTGATATGAATACTCAGCCAAATCATCAGTCCAAATCTCAATCATGAAATCAAGTGGAACTTTAGGCTTAAAGTTTGCATAGGAACATTGAATGCCCATCAATATTTTTTTGGTTTCTTCTCTCGTCATGCATCCTCCCACATCTTTAGCCATTCACTCTTACTGTCTTTTGGCTCTTTCTTGTCTTGCTCCCATGTTCTGACTGCTGCTTTCCAGTCTTTCATCTTGTTTTTGCCAACCATCCAGCCTTTTGATGAATAGAAATCGATAAACCTCTCAGCATTCACTTGATTGCCTCGCTCTAGGCAGTATTCTTTGACCTCATCAAGTGTTGGTGGCACAAATCGTGTCGATTTTGCCCTATTATCTTTCTCTTTATCTTTATCTATCTCTATATCTCTTATCTCTATTCTCTTATCTCTATTCTCTATGTCACAATGTGACGGCAATGTGACGCTTGCTCTGTGTTTCCTCATTCTTGCAGCACTTGCGCCCTCAGAACCGACCATATCGTCATAGTCTGCGATGCAAAGCATTCCGTCTTCTTCCTGGTAGATCAGCCCCAACTTTTTGAACAGTTCAAGTGCAACCACCACAGTATCAACAGAAAAATATTTCATCTCATGTGTTATCTTTTCGACATCGTATGGAATAAGTATTTCTCCTATCTGGTTGCATAACCTTCCGTTATTATTTGCCGTCATCAAACACAATTTGATGTATAAGCACACATACTGACTGCCGTTTTCTTGTGAAAGTAGAAAATCCATTGGGGAATCAGCCGAAAAGAAATCCGTTTTAAGCTTTATCCAGTAATATTTCTTGTTCTCTCCCATTTATTCCCCCTTGTATGTAGTTCTTTTATCTGTAATCCCATACAGCCAACTTGCATTTACATCAAAGAACTTACATACCTCAAAAAAGTTAACAGTTGACATCACTCGCATATCTCTTACCCAGTCATATACTGTGTTGTTGCTTACCTTTAGTTTCTTGGCTAACTGTTTAGGGGTTATTTCCCTTTCTGCCATAAGTTCGTTAATTCTGTCATAGTACGCATCTGGCATAAATTGTGTTATTCTCATCGCATCAACCTCACCATTGGACATTCCTCGCAATGTTCTTTCATCAATTTTTCTAACTCTTCATCAGTCTCATACTGACCATATTTGCAGTAATCACGGCACATCAAATCTACTATCTGTCCTAGCACATCTGGAATTGTTGCCACTTTCTGCTCTTCTTTAACCTCTATCACATCAAATCTCCTTTACCCTTATTCCGTGGATATACAGCATCAATTTGCGCTTAATAACAAATATTCTGTATGCTGCGCCATCACGATATCCTTTGACATCTTCAACAACCTTTTGACCATTCTCGATATATTCAAAATCAGCCACATAATACACAGCACGTTCTAGTATCTTGCCATTTACTCGCTGTCCTGGTATCAGTTCATACCTTACCTGCCTTGATAGGTTCTCAATAAGGTCTAGCTTTTCCATCTCTTTGAGTGTGAGCCATCGTTCATACTCCTTTTTACTGTCAAAAACTCCATCAGATGTCTCTATCTTTCGTGCCTTATATTTATTCTGTGAACGCATACTGCCTTGCTGTTTTCCAGTTCTCATACCTCGCATCTATAACCACCTCGTCTGCTCTTAGTTCCTCAAACCTCTCCTGCATCTTTCTTCTTGCTCTTCCAACAGTTTCGATGGATGGAATCTGCATTTCCTCTTGTAACAGAAGCACTTTTTCAAGTGGCATCGTGCAAGCATTTGGTGTGGTTCTTTTTAAGAACTCAATATATAAGAATCTGTCACTATTTCTTGTTGCTGGGCATTCAGTCAATATCTGCTTGACCATCCCTTGCACTTCATATAATCTCCTCATCGTTCTCCTTCCCACATTTGAAGCACCCTTTCAACCTCTTCTGGTGTCCAAGTGTCTATGTTTTGTTCTTTGGCATCCGATACAGTTCCATCAATCAGATGCCTCATTTCTTCTTTGTTGTAAGTCGAACTACCAAAATAACACCGAACATATAGCATTTCTTTCTGCTGATCTATGACCTCAACCAGTCTGAATTGCCTTTTGAACATATCAAAGGATTCTTGCTGGATGATGATGTCCTCAAACACTCCATATCTTGATAATTGCCACAGATACACCGAATCCTTATCAACTCCCAGAACCCTTGAAAGTCCATCGACCAGTTTCCAGAAATATGCGTTGGCATTAAGGCTTCTTTTTTCAGAATATTTCTTGATATCGCATACACATTTGATGTCTTTTAGCTTTTCAACCTCTTCTAGTAGTTCATCATCAATTGCTATCTGCAGGAGCAAATCCCCTTCAAGGTTTCTGGTTGCCCCTGCTATCGTTCCTACTGTATGCATAGGCATTTACCTATACAAAAGGCACTTGGTCATCAATGCTATCTGGTAAATCCATGAATCCGTCATTGCTTGGTGCAGCATTTCCATCACTCTTCTTTTCGCAGAACTCCTGTGATTCAATAACCAAATCTGTGGTGTAGTGTTTCTGTCCGTCCTTTTCATAACTTCCAGTCTGCAGTCTGCCCTCAACGGCAATCTTCATACCTTTGTGCAGATACTTCTGCGCAAACTCTGCCATCTTGCCAAACTCAACGCAGGATATAAAATCTGCATCCTGCTGACCTTCTTTTTTGTACTTTCTATCTACAGCAAGTGTGAATCTTGCAATAGCTGTTGCGTTCTCTCCCTGCGAATATCTAACCTCTGGTTCAGATGTAAGTCTTCCTACTAAAATTGCTTTGTTCATTAGATTTCAATGCCTCCCTTTTTTGCTCTTGCTATATAATCCTTGCAGTGTTCCATCGTAAGTTCACTTACTGAACCAACTCCGTACTTTTTGCATAGTTTTTCAATGTTTTCCTTGCTCATCTTTGAATCGTTAATATACTTAATCACTCTCGATTTAAGTTCTGCCTCTTTGATTCGGTCATCATTGGACATTGGCTGTTCCTGTTGCACCTTTGCGTTTGCTACTTCTTCATAACTGGCAATTGATGTATCAATACCGATTCCACACATTGCCAATGCTCTACCCACGGCAGATGTCTCACAATTTTCGATATATGATGTCTTATTGATGAATCCGTTGCCCTCTTTCTCATAGGCAGTGCCAGTTCCCAGGATGGTTCTTTCGTCCTTGTATATGGTTGCTCTCATAACGCATACACCATTTACATTAGATACAAGTTCTGTAAGGATAGAACCTTCTGGAAAAAGCATTCTAAATGCCTTTATTCTCTGATTTACTTCTGCGTATTCCTTATTTGATATTGTTGTTGTTTTGATTGCCTCATTAGCATTCTGCAATTCTTCAAATGTCATTTTTTAATCCTCCTAATATATGTGCGATAACATCAACAGTCCAACCATTGCCCAGTGCCTTTGCTCTGTCTTTCTCGCTCACTCCTGGTGCTTCTGTATAGCCAACTGGAAGTGTCATTGCCATTTCTGCTTCTTCCATAGTTAATCTTCTATAATGCTCTCCATCTTTTATAAGAACCATCCCACTATGGCTTTGATTGAAGCCCCTAGCCGTCAAGCATGGAATTTTCATTCCAGCACCAACCACCACAGCTTTTTCAATTGGCTTCTGTTGTGCTTTCCACTTTGAAACAGCCTCGATATATGAATCATCCAGCCATGTGTGTGTGTGTGTTAATCGTGTCAAACGTAATGTGCTTGTCACGAGGTTGTGTTATTTCAAAATTTGCCCAGTATAATCTGTCTCTTTGTGCTGCAGCAACCAATCGAGAATCAATTCGCACTGGTTCAACACCTAAGAAATCAGAAATAACTTTCACATACTCTTTTTTCATGTTTACGTTTTCTAACAGGAACTTTACTTTTGAATTGAATTTCTTTATGTGTTCCAAGATGTCAACGTATACTAGGAAAAGAGAACTGCGTGGGTCATCAAAATTTAATTGCTTTCCCATAATGCTGAATCCCTGGCAAGGACTTCCACCTATGAGCAAATCAATCTTGCTCCAGTCAATCTCCCAGTTCTTCCAATTGTTTACATCTCCAAGTCTTTTGATATTTGGATAATTCTTTTCACTTATTGCAATTGCACTTGGCTCAATCTCGCTTGATAAATATTCATCAACTTTTAGATCAGCCCTTTCCAGCGCAACCATCCCACAACTAATGCCATCAAATAGGCTCAAAACTCTCACTTTACACCTCCATCACATAACTGCGTTTATTGAACAGATAGCAAACGCAAGCGCAGCAAACAGAATCGTGCAAGCTGAATCATAATCAGCCCTTACAAGTGGATATTTTTTAATTCTCCTTATTTCCAGTTCTAGCCAATTTAATCTTCTCTTTCGCAATTTCTACTGCCTCCTCTTTGTCTACTATTGCGACATATTGAAAATCCCCATGTGCCTTGATAAAAGCCTTTGCACTTTCCATGTCATCTCGATATATGTCGATTGCCGTTCCGTTTTTTAGTTTCTTGTTACTTCCTGTGTCAGCGCACAGATAAATGCCTATCATTTCCCCTTCTTGGTCATATACAACTGCATACTTTCCAAGATTTTCTCGATTACTTGCACACATTCCCTCTTTTGGATAAACACCAGATGCCGTTTTGTTCCCTGTTGGTAAATAGCACGTAACTCTCATAAGCACTGGCTCTGTTCTTGGTGTCTCAATCTGTCTTACATTCAACACCAGAAGCATTATTGATAAATAGATAATCATTCAAACCTCTTATCTTCCTGCTCTACTCCTAAGAACGTGTAGGCATTTGCAAGTTCTCCTAGTCTCCATTGCTCTGGATTTCTGTATCTGACATATAGTGCATTTCTGCTTAAACCGATGCAGGCACACAACTCATCAACTGAAACCCCTTGTTGTTTTCTGTACGTTTCGATTACATTTTTGATTGTTAGAATCATGTCTTACTTTCCCTCCTTTGCAAAAGTTCAAACCTTTTGTACTATTTGGGCATAAAAAAGAAATCCTTGTATTCATCGTCAGCCACATTAAGCTTAGATGCCCAGGTAACAATATCACTCTGTGAAAGTGCTATCTTGTTATTCAGTTTTCTTGATAAAGCATTAGTAGATATGCCTATTTCAGAAGCAAAGTTCTCCTGGTTTCCAAAGATTTCAATAATCCTCCCTTTTAACTTTCTATAGTTAAAAGTCATATCTTCGGTTTTATCCATATACTTCTCCTTTCTTTTGTATTGTTCAAAGCCTTTGAACTAATACCAAGATACCATTGCAAAAATGTTATGTCAACACTTTTGTTCAATTTTTTTGAACCATTTTCTAATTTATTTGAACGAGTAATTCATTTATGCTAATATTAAATTGAATGGAGGTGATTTATATGAGAATTTCAAACACTTCAAAAAGGCTTACCGAATATATGGATTTGTATGGTGTAAAACAAGTTGATATTTTAGATAAAGCAAAAGTGCATTGTCAGAAATTTGGTGTGAAATTGACCAAATCAGATTTATCACAATATGTATCTGGGAAAGTAGAACCTAAACAGGACAAACTATTTATTCTTGGGCAGGCTCTTGGTGTATCAGAAACATGGTTGATGGGATTTGATGTGCCAATGAGGGATTCTGTGCCAAATAAAGACAACGTAAAGGCGCATCTTGAAATGGCTAGGTTATATGATCAGATGACTGCAGAACAGCAACAGTCCATCTTACTTATTATGCGTGGAATGGTTAACTAATTAATTTTGTCAACTGTGGGGAACTCATAGCACTCACACCAAGTGCTATTTCGTGCCTTATTTTAAGGCTTTTAGTATTTCGTTGACATATTCTAGCACCTCAATGGAATCGGTGCTTAAAATGGCATCTAATAACTCTTTTTTTAATTCTTCCATTCCTGCGTTCCTCCTTGTATGTCTAATATAGAAC
>JAGHSX010000179.1 GCA_018065645.1 Candidatus Scybalousia scybalohippi | reverse complement strand
GTTTATGATTTATATAAATTTATTTTTACTAAAATAGATAAAAAAGCAAACTTCTTGCTTAAAGGTTGTTTTTAGTTTACTAATCCTGTATCATTAGTGCTTAATTTAACTAAGGAGTAAGAGTTGAGTAAACCAAAGATAACTGTATTAGATGCCATTATGGGTAACTCTAAGACACAAAGATTAAAGCAGATAATGTTGGATAGTGCTAATCCTGTACTTTATATAACACCTTTGTTGTCTGAATCAATGACTGTAGTTGGTGTTGTTAATGAAGATGGTGTGCAAATTAAGTCTGATGATGGTGAATATTTATATGATACAGATAACCCTTTGCATATTAAAAGGTTTAAGATACCAAATACTAGAAATAAGAAGCATAGTAAAGTTGACAGTTTAGAGTATATGGTTGAAAATGGATATAACATTAGTAGTACACATAAACTATTTAGTATGCTTACACCTAGTATTGCTAATAAGTTCTCCTCTATGGGGTATACACTTGTTGTTGATGAGAGTTTGAACTGTTGGAATAACCTAAATCTGTATGATTTCTATGAAAGTAGTGAACATAAGGTTGTTTCTGAGAATGAGAAGTCAGAACAAAAGAGTCAATCAGGTTCTAAAACAGATAAAGAAGTTATGGGATTGATTGCTACAGGTTCTATTGTTGTTGATCCTACAGGGCTATTGCATTGGGATACTGAAGTTGATTATGTCCCTACTGTTGGTATGCTACATTATGATCTGAAAATTCTTTGTGATATGAAGCAACTTTATTTATCTAATGGTAAGGTTGTTTTTTGGGAATTAACAGCAGAACTAATGAAGTCATTTAAGAGTATATATATTGGAACTTATATGTTTGAGTATAGTGTTATGTCACATTATATGGATGTACATGGTTTAGAGTATGAGATAGCGAAGTTTGGTAACTCTCCAAAGTTTTACAAGCAATACATTGACATCATGCAAGGGAAGATTAATAATGTTGGAGATGGTAAGTTCGCACTATCATACTCAAAGCTAGAAGGGAAAACAAAGGTTAAAGACTCTGTTAAGGAAACTAGAGCAACACTTAAGAAGAACCTAGATAACTTCTTTAAGAACAGATGTAAGACACATAAAGATTTTAACTTGTGGACAACTTATATTGATGCTAAGACTTCAGTGATGAACTCACGGTGTAATGTTAACTTTGTACCTTATAATATTAAGGCAACAAACCAATACAGAAATTGTACAAGTGTCGCTTATTTGGTGAATAACTTCCCAAATACATTCCTTGTTGCTATGATTACTAAGAGAAATAGTAAGCGTAAGTTTGATCAAGATATGTGGGCTTTATCTGAAATGCTTCAGATGCTATTCCGTAGTGCAATCCGAGGAGATAAGGATAAAGGTGATGAAAGTAGGCACATTAAGTTGTACATCCCGTCAGAGCGTATGCGTAAATTATTGGAGAATTGGTTGGATGGAGAATATGAATGATAATCCTTGAAAGTGATAAAGAGTTAAAACTTGGTTGGATGTTCCTCTGTTTAGTACTACCTATACCAATCCTTGTTTGTTCTATTATGTGGTACTTCAACAGGGAGCTACCTTATGAGAATCTATTAATCACACTTACATTATTACTTTGTTTGTGGTACATTAAGAAAGTTGTATGTTTAATTATGTGTTGTTTTGATAAGGAGAGATGAAATGATTAAGAAGGTGTTTTCACTACCGTCCAATGTGGATTACAATAAGATTGTAGACCTTAAATATAGTTCTTGTTATTGTTTAACCTTAAGTTCTGATTTAGAGAGTTATCTAGAGATTGAAGGTCACGACAATGAATGTGTAGACGGTTACTCTACATATCTTATTGATTTAGGGTTATTAATTGATGATGGTAAGGTTGTACAAGAAAGAGTTTTTAGAGGAAAACTGAGATACAACTATGACTCAGTAGAACCATTGCCTCCTAGAATTACAACGGAAGGATATCAACCATCAAAGAAAGAACTTGATGAAGTTGTGTTAGAACAAAGAAATTTGGAGAATATGAATGATTAGTTTAAAAGAGATATTAAAAACAGGTGAAGCAAAGAGTGTTGGTTGTGACTGGTATATATCAAATAAGGTTGGTGTTTGGAACATTGTAAATTTTCAAGGTACTGACGCTGTGAGTATTAATTTAGGAAAGATCATTGACTATGATTTATTTGCAAAACACTTCTATGAAATGTCCTACGACCATCTTGTAAGTTTTATTGAGAATAAGTGGCACACTGAGAAAGACTACAAGTTCTTTGATAAATATATTGTGGAGAAATAAAATGAAGATTAAATATTTAAAAATTGATGATGATGTAAATGTATATGTCGTTGGAGATATTCATGCTTGCTACACATTACTGAAAGAAGAGTTGAAGAAGATTGGTTTCGATTATTCTAAAGACTTATTAATCGGTGTAGGTGATTTGGTTGATCGTGGTGACGAGAATGAGAAATGTGTTGGATTGATTAACGAAGATTGGTTTGTAACAGTAAAAGGAAACCATGAGGACTTCTGCATTCAAGGGGTATCTAATGATCATGTAGCGTTCTATCATAAGATGACAAATAATGGTGGTGAGTGGTTCTACAAACAACCTGAAGATACACAAAAAGCTATTGTGGATGTTTTTAAGCAACTACCTTTCATGCTTGAAGTTAATTATTATGGTAAGAAGTTTGGATTTGTTCATGCTGATCTCCCTGTAGAGGATTGGGAGTTAGCAAAAGAGATGTTGACTAGTGGTGATATTATTGATGGTAGGGATTTCTCAGATCATCTTATTTGGTCAAGAGGTATTGTAAACAAACAATATGTTGAGATTGCACAAGTAGATAACGTTTTCTTTGGTCATACGGTTCTTCCGAAGATCACTCAGATTGGTAATTGTACATTCTTAGATACAGGAGGGGTTTTTAAGAAGTACGATAATGGGTACAACTTATCTATAGTTAATCTGAAAGATTACGTATAAACCCCTTGAGTGTATGCAGAAAGTTGTGTACACTCTTTATATAAACTTATTTAGGAGATGTTTGTGAGTGAAATTTTTAAAGTACATGGTTGGAGAAAAGACAAAGCTGTATTTGAAGTTGAACTTCTTCTGAAATCTTGGTTAGATTGCGAGGATATTCAAGTGATTTCTTCAATATTTAACACAACACCTTACAGTGACTCTTGTTCAGGTTGTCAGTTTATATTAAGCTTTGTATTAATTGTTGGCGATGATGTGTTCTACCACCCGTACTTAGAAGACCAAGAGAACTATTGGGTTGAGATGAAATTTGAAAGCTCAGACAGAAAGTGGTATGAAGAAAGTATTCTTGGTAAATTTAATCAGAAAGATTGGGAGAAATAAATGTTTAAGTGTCACAAAGTTTACTATAAAGCCTACTGTAATTTCACCAACAATGAGTATGATAAGTTTTACGACTGTGCTTGGGAGCATGTAACTACTAACGCTGAAGCATTAATAAAAGGTATTCTTGATGATCAAATTAAAAAAGTATCTTTAACTAAAGACCTTCCATTAATTGATCACTTTATTAGATATGAGGTTGCATACTATGAAAATCTATCTAGCTCATTCCCTATTAAAGTTGATGTAATATTTCGAAAACATTATAGAGGGGTTGGTAAATGAAAGGTTTGTTATATGATAAAATGAACGATATCTTATATCGAATAGCGTACGCTAAGTACAATGATAATTACTCAAGCGCTGATTACAGTTATGAGATTCGAATGTTAGAACACATGTTAGCTCCATTAATAACTTTAGCTAAGGAGTTAAATATGGAGTTATCTGTGATTAAAGGTTCTTATTGTGGGTGTTCAGTTTGTGCTGAAGATTATGATGATATGGAGACAAAGTTAAAATACTTGTAATTGTTTATTGAGTGTATGGTGGAAATATTGTACACTCTTTTATATTCTTATTGGCGTGTTAAATGAAAACATACGTATTAACTGAAACAAAAAGTATTTCAAACCCTTTTTGTCGATGTGAGAGTAAAGAAGTAAATGTATTGTGTGTTTCAGATTCATTTGCTAAAATCACTACTTACATCACTGAGAGTTATTGGATATCTGATTACGACTTAAGTGAATTAGAGGATTTTCTTGAGTGTAGAGATGTTGTTAAGAAAAGTGATGATGAACTTTATGATTTGGAAATTGATATTGTGGAGATATTAGATAATGAATGAAGATATATTATTGGTTTCTGAGTTGGTGGATAAACTCTCTAATCGATTCAAATCAAATGATGTGTGGTATCAGGTTAGTGATGCAGAAGTTCCAACTTACTTTATAGGGTTTGAGAGTTTAGTGTATTACAAAGTGCAGAGTGGTGAAGTTATTTGGAAGAGTTTGTATTAGGAGGTTGTTATGGACATAGAAGATTTATCAAATACTATTATAGAAACACACATTAAGATGCTACCAAACAAAACTCTATATCCAACAGCTTTAAGGTTTTATTCTTTCTGTGTAGATTGTTTGTGGGTGCATAGTACAGGGCTTCAATTAACCCCTGCAATGTATCATAAAGGTGTTTATGCTCCAAATAGTGAGTACTATAAAGCGAATTGGGATTGGAAGTCTGTTCATGGTGTATCTACGACACTAAGTAAGATAGTAAATACTGAAGATGGTTTTGAGATAATACCGTTTGATATATCAACTATTGGTGAAAAGGTTAGGCGTATAGTTGAATCTGTTATTGAGCATTTTAAAGATTTAGATGTTTTTGGTTTGTCGTTGATTAATCAGGATTGGTTTGGTGTTGATCACGTAAATCAACCAATCGTAAATCGTGAGATGAAAAGTATTAATGTATTAGGAGGTTAAAATGAAAGAATACGTTGAACGTAGTATTGAAGAACTGTTAGAAGATGGTTGGATTAAAGTTGGAAGTAAATCCTACTGTACATTCTGGATGAAAGGTAGTGAGGTTATTAAAGTGAATAATGAAGATGATGATCATCCAATCTACTCAAGCGGTATTCGTGATCAACGACTCATGGTGTTCACTTCTTTAATGAGAACTTTAGACTTTATTAGTCACCCTCGTGTGCATCAAGGATTACACCTGTTTCTAAAGTTCGAGAAAGAATACCCTTTGATTGATGGATATACACGAACAGGTAGAAATGTAGATCACAACAATATGAGAAAGTTTTTAGATAAAATTAAAGGAGAGATTTAAATGAAAACACCGCAAGATTACTTGATTTCAGAAAATTCAGGAAAAGAATATACAATTAGATTAAAAGATGGAAGTGTTGTGTGGGCATATATAGCTCACGACTTACCACAAGAACCGTTAGAGTTCTTTTTGTCTAGAGGTTGGGATGCAGAGTCTTTGAAATTGTCCGATATTGAGGAAGTGATTCAAGAACTACCTGAAGGCTTCTCAAATGATTGTCACTATTGCTTTGATGGTAAGGTTGGTGTTGAAAAAGCACTTATCGGAGAGACTATTTGTTTTGATTGTAAAGTGAAAGAGATTCGATTAGAACCTTTCAAGACAAATCAAAGTAATGTTTATAAGTATGATAACTTAGACCAATTACAGAAACTGTTTGATACATTAGGAAATCCTATAGCTGATAACTTTGAATCTGATTGGAATACAAATGAGATCAACAAGAAAGGTTTGAAAGACTTCGGGTTGGTGTATTGTTGGAGTAATATGGGAGATTTTGATGACTACCCTTTAGATTACTGTGCAATCATTCAGGGTGTGAAGATCTAAAATAATTTTACAGTGTGATGACGAAAGTTGTTGCACTTTTATTTTGTTTGATATAAAGTGTACTTATTGAACAGTGAGGTGTGATTATGAAAACAAAATATGATTGGTCTGATGTTCCGAAAGAGGTGAACTGGATTGCCACTTGTGAGAATGGGTTTGCATTCGGACATAGAGGTAAACCAAGAGCAGGACACTTACGTACAGGGTTTTGGTATGGTGGGGGTGATACAAGTTTTGTATTGTTTCCAAGAGAAAACCCTTTTAAAGGTAATTGGCGAGATTCACTTGAGGAGAGACCCCATGAATATAAATGAAAAGTTAAAACTCATTGAGGAAGTTAAAGCTTCAAACCTTAAACGAGCTATTGATATCTGCAAAGAAAAAGGTGATGGAGATATTATGAAAGGGTTGGATTGGGTTAAGGAGGTATACAAGAACAGACCTTTTGATATGGCATATGCTGATTTGAAAGTTGTTATTGATGTTATGGAAGAAAATTTAATTAAGTGAGGTGATAGAATGAAAGTTTATGTTGTTAATTGTTATGCGTTTGACGAGGATAGAAACCTTTACTGTGATTTTATGGGTACTGAGGGTGTGTGGTCTGATAAGTATCATGCAAAACAATGGGTTGTTCAACAAACATTAAAAGATAAAGAAAATGGTGATGATTGTATGTATGACATTAAGGAGTTTAACCTATGAGAATTTCAAAAGGTAAAGTAGTATTTAGCAAGAGTGATATGTGGGATTTTGATAATACTCTCTCTGAAGTAATTCATGATGGTTTGGTGCAATTTAAAAAGGTAGGGAAGAACTCATACCCTCCAACATTCGTTGAAGCAACTCCAAATCATGAAGATTTGAATAAATACTCTGATGAGGAGTGCAATAAAGAATGGGATCGAATCTTTGATGTAATGATTGATGGTTTTAAACAACATCCTGAGTTTTATGATGTTTATGGTGGTGAACCAACTTACAACAATCTGATGAACCCTGAGAAGTTTACTGATGAAGAGAATGAAGCGATTGAGGATGAGAAGTACGGTTTACTTCACACTTACCACTCAAAACCAAAAGAGGGGTATACACAAGAAGATGTTGACTTATATGTACAGAGAATGCGAGAATACCACCAAGAGATTACTGATAAGGTTAAACTAGGGCGAGAGTATTTCGCAAAGTATTTAGGTAATCTTTGGATTTGATTGGAGAACATAATGTTGAGTGAAGATGATTTTAACTTAGAATTGACAGATGAAGTTATTGAGAAAATCTGCAAACCAAGATTGAAGAAAGCTAAACAACAGAAGATTTATCGATGCTCATTAACTAGAGACTTTGTTGAGGAGATGACAGGGGATGAATATCGCAAACCAAAGAAGGGTGAGAGTTATTAATGGAGATTAAGATTACAGTCAAAGGTGTTTACTACCACCTACGACCTTATAAAGAATTTCGTAACGAGTGGGACTTAAGTGTTGATGGAAAAATGATATGTGACTCAAGAGGTTTTCACTCTTGTCTACAAGTTATGCTAGAACGCATGAAAGACACACCTGAAGAGTTAGAAGAATTTATTTTAAAAGTTTATGGTTAATTCGGAGAGACAAATGAAACACTCAATTTAATATTGACAAACAAATAAAACTCGTGTATAAAGAACACTTCATTAATGAAACAAAAGGAAATTAAAACATGGCAAATGAACAAAAACCTACTAAAGCTGTTGAAACAAAACGTATTGTGGGTACAAACCTCTATCGAGCTTTAGCAGAGTTTGAGACAGCGGTTCGTGCAGGTTGGGCTTTAGAACCTCGTGGTACAACAACCGTTGGTAGTATTGTTTATATCAACCTTGTGCGAGGTGGTAAGGTATCTAAAGAAGATGAAGTTGTTATTACAGAAACCCCATTAGATGCTGAGATTAAGGATGGTATCTATAAAGCAGAGAGTGTCTCTGAATCAGAAGTTGTTGCAACAGTAGAAGCTACAGAAGTAGAAACAACGGTAGACGTCCCTGTTAAGAAATCAACTCGTAAAGTGAAATAAGGAGTTTATATGAAAGATGGTTATGGACTGGGAAAAGAAGGTTGGGATGGACTCCAACTTGAAGGTTGTGATATTTAAATAAAACTAGAGAGACCTTATGGTCTCTTTTTTATTGTCTATAGAAAAGTAATCAGTTAAATATATTGAAAAATAAAGCAAATACTTATTGACATTAGTTTTTAATATATGTATCTTTAACGTACAAACACAGTTAGGAGATGTTAGTGAAATTAGAAGATGTTAAACATGGAGTTCTGTTAAAGAGCAAGATTAATGGTTTAAATTATGAAGTGCTTGAGCATCATATTGGTGATGTTTTATTTCTTAAGTTAGACTCTGAGGAGCGTTTCTCAGCATTCCATTTATTCTATGATGATTTAGATGATGTGGATTTTACTAAGGAAGCTTTTGGGATTGATTTATTGGAAGATTGTGGTATTGATTTATTGGAAATTAATAAGTGTGAACACGAAGATGATGGTTGGATGCTAACAAGTTTTCCACCAAAGTTTAAGTGTGTTAAGTGTGGTGAATTTTTTACTAAAAACTAAGGAGAAACATTATGGGTTTAAATAATCGTGAATATAAAGAGCTAGAGAAACTTCAGAAAAAGAGTGGTTTTACAAAACTCTCCCCATCTGAACAACGAAGATTAGAGCGATTGGAGGGTATGATGGAAAACAACAAAAAAGTTGTTGAGAAGCATAAGTGGAATGAAGATCGTAAGGATCGAAAAGTAAACATTATACCGAAAAGTGAAGCTCAAGCATTAACACTTAAGTCCATGCAAGAGAATAAAATCACCGTAGCAAGTGGTTCAGTAGCATCAGGAAAGACCGTAGTGGTTTGTTGGCAAGCAGGTAACGATGTTGTTGATGGTAAAGTAAAGAAAATCCTAATTACTCGCCCTAACACTCCTCTTGGTAATCGTCAAAATGGTTTTCGTGCAGGTGATTTGTTTACAGAAAAGCTTTACGGATATCATTTACCAATGATTGAATATTTATCTGATATCTTTGGACGTAAAGCTGTTGATATGCAAATATCCAACCCCGAAGGGTTTATTCAGATCGTGGATTTTGAAGCACTTCGAGGACAAACCTTTGGTCGTAATAAAGAGGAATCTTGTTGGGTTTTGTGTGACGAAAGTCAGCTTTTAACATCCGAGGAAATGGATTGCGTAATGACTAGGATTGGTCAGTATGCTAAAGTTGCATTTACTGGAGATCCAAGTAAGCATCAACGAGAGAATACAAACGATAGTGGTTTGGTTTATCTAGAGAAGCTTGTAAGTCAGTACGACATACCTGATGTTGGTTTTATTAAATATCGTGTACGTGACATTTGTCGATCAGATTTTGTATACGATTATGTTGTTGCGATGCAGAAATATCGAAAGTACGATGTGGAGTGATTTGAGGTCGAAAGACCTCTCTTTGAATTTAAGGAGAAAATATGTCAGTTTTTAAAACACAAGAAGTCCTTGATGCTGTAAGCAGTAAGTGGGATTCTTTAGATTTTGTTGATGTTATTCATCAAGGTTTTGGTAGAAACGCACCAATAAATAAGTTCATCATTTGCTACGATGGAAATTACTTTGCTGTTGATGTTGAAAGTTGGTTTTACGATGATGATAGTGGCGATGTAGTAGACTTTGAAGATATTGAAGATGACTTTGTAGAAGTTAAACGTGTTGAGAAAGTGGTAACTGCTTGGGAGGAGAAATAAATGTACAAAGTTAAGAATTTATATGTTGTTTGGGAAGATGACAGTAGTCACAATCATTTAATTCGTAAAGAAGATTACAAAGCATTTGAGAAACAGCTTAATAGAATTGAAGACTCTTTTAATGAGCATAGAGATATTGATATTTACTACGAAGAGTTGGATGATTTATTAGGTTACTTCTCTAAGTATCGATTAGAGGGTGAGCTTCACTACGTTGTTTTAGAAGATGATGTTGTTGATAAAGATGAACTGGAGGTTGAGTAATGTTAAAAATCGAAACACCACTAATTAGTGATTTCTTGTTGGATAATTATAAAAACCTTCAGCGTAGAAACGATTTTGAGGATTTGTGCGATGATTTAGATAATCTACAAGAAGATTTGATACAGGAGGTTTTTGAACAAGCACATCAAGAGGGGTTTGATAAAGGTTATCAACAAGCCTTAGATCGAATCTTAGAATTAAACCTAACAATTGAAATTTAAGGAGAAATGAATGAACATTACAAATATGGATTTAACACAACTTATCGGGAAGCCTTTAGGGACTGAGTATGATTTGTTTATGACAAATGATGTTATTGATGAGGGTTGTGAATATAACAACTTCATCACTTTCTGTCGAAACCTATCTCCTTACGATATTGTAAACTTACACATCTCTTGCTCAGGGGGTCGAGCATCCACGGCATCGATTATTTGCCAAGCTATTGAAGATTCTCAAGCAAACTTTATAGCACACCTAAACTCATACTGTTGGAGTGCTTCTACAGTTGTTGCTCTAGCTTGTGATGCTTGGGTTGTTGGTGACTTAGTGGAGTTTGGTATTCACACGGTTCAAGGTGGTACGGGATTTACAGAGTTGCCTAAGATTCAGTATCGAGCTAAAGCTTTAGTGGAGTTTAATGATCGACTCTTTGATAAGTATTACGCTAAAGGTTTCTTAACTGATGAGGAAATTGTTCGTGTTAAAGATGGTTTGGAATTAACATTCTTTAAAGAAGAATTAGAGAATCGTTTACAACAATACGCAACACTACGAGTTCAGCAATCTACTCAGGTGCAAGAAACACTATCATCACCTCCTGACCTCTCCAAGTACACTGAGGAGGAGTTGCAAGAGGAGTTGACAGCTATTGATGAAGACCTCAAGACATTCCAACAGGATAAGAAGACTATCCGAGAGGAGTTGAAGAAACGTAGTAAGTCTGTAGTAGTTGATAAATCAAAGAAATCAAGTAAAAAGAAAGGGGATAAATAGTGAGTGGTTTTGAAAAGTTAGTTGTAAATAATCTATATCATGGGTTGTTCTTGTTATTTTGGACAATGGTTTTTCTGTCTTACACGTGGGCGGTTCGTTTAGGGTTTGCTGAAAAAGATTGGTTGTTTTATTTATTGATTGTTATTGACCTACTATTTATTTTTTATCACACAAAGGGCATGAAAAAGATTAAATAAACTTTCAAAGGACTATTGACTTCGGTTGGTAGTCCTTTTATTATGTGTGTATTGCAACAATGTTATCTACAACAAATCATTAGGAGATTACGATGTCACTAGCTAAAGCAATTATGAAACAGAAGCAACTTAACGTTAAGCAATCAGTTAAGAACACTAAAGTAGCAAAACAAGGTGTTGGTAAATCAAAGCAACAACCAAAAGAGTTTAACTATCAAATCCTATCTCGTGGTGGTGAGAGTGTATTAAATATCACTACTAAGGATGGTAAGAAGCGTGAAGTAGCCGTATCAGTACAAACAGACTTAATCACTTACACACCAAAGTATAAATTCCACTATCGTAATTGCTTTGGTAATATCGTTTTTATTAAAGTTCAGAAACAAAGTATTGCTCAAGAAGTTTGTGATTTCTTAGAAGAAGCTAAAGGGAAGTATACTGTTAGTGGTAGTGCGATTTAAGGATATATTATGTATGAAACAATAAAGGTTTACGGAAGTTTTAAAGATATGTTTGATAAGATTGAAGGTGATTGTTTCATACTAGCAAATAACATCAACTTCTTACTAAGATATTTAACAAACAACTTTGACATTGATTGTGATTACTCTAGTAAGACATTTGGAAGGATTTACTACAACGGACTCTCTATTATAATTCTTAACCGAAAGAGTTCTAGGAATAGGGTTTGTGGTATTCAGGTCAAGCATGTTATTGTAGATTGTGAGGAAGGACACCAACCTGAACTTGTTGATTGGTTACTCTCAAGAGTTCGAGGTGAGAGAACTTGGGATTTGATGATTATTAATTATTGATTTAACTGCTTAGGAATGAGGGTTAACACCCTCTTAGGAGAAATAGAATGATCACATGGGTAACAGTTTGGATTTTAACAGTGAGTCGTGTTGACAGTAATAGTGCTTACTCTTATCAACTATCTTATGCAACACAAGCTTTGTGTGAGAAAAATAGAAGTAAACATGTAGGTGAATATAAAGCTAGTCGCTGTGACTTTCAGCAAATACCAATTTATACACAAAAGAAGTGAGGTTTGATATGCCGACAATGTTATACGAACTGGATAACGAAAGAAAAGAAAAATACTCACTACTTGTTAGTGGTACTATTGATGAGTTTGATAATACAAAGTTTTGGGTAATTAATGGTTGTTGGGATGGTTACTATGTCGGAGGAGCTTGTTTTATTGATCATGATCGTAGATTTATAGGTAATCTTAAACCTTATGTCTTTAAAGGTGAAATCCCGAAAGAGTATGAGTGGTTGTTTGAGAGGAATGATTACGATGCTTATTTCTGTTGGTTTAGGGATTTACTTGATATTGGTGAAATACATTAAAATGTAAGTATATTAAACGTACAGTTTAATAAAGGAGAAATGATATGCAAAACGTAGTAGAAACACAATTTATGAATGAAACATTTGTAGTACCAAACTTCCTAATTAACACAATTGGAGTTATGCCTTCATTCTACTTATATTTCATCCTGTTTGTTATCTCAGGGGTGTTCTTACTGAAGAGTGTTGTAGGGATGTTTAAATCAGAACCAAATACAATTAAACAAATGTGTATTAGTAGTGGTGTATTCTTCATCACTCTACCATTCGTAGGGCAAGTATTAATGGGGTGGGTGTTTGGATTGTTTGTTATGGGTTTTATGATGAACAGTGGTTTATAACACCTTAGTGGTTTATGAGGAGAGAATTATGAGTGATTTATACGATTTAATGATTGAGAAGTTTGGAAGTGCTGAGAACTTTATTAATCAATTATGTGATAAACAAGGCATTGATGTCGATGAACAAAAGGAGGATTTTAAAAAAGAGAGAGCTAAATGTAAAACAATCGATGAATTGATTAAAGACTTAAAGTATTGGAAGAAAGTGTTGGGTGGAGATGCTCTAGTAAATATTGAAGACTCTTCGGGGTACAATAGCGATGTGATTACTTGTTATGATGATCACGGTACTGTTATTATTGGTTAGGAGGAAAACAATGAAAACAAAAGAAACATTAGAACAGAAAGTTTTACGTGAAAGAAAGTTGAAAGAGTTATCCTTTGAGGTTGATTCATTGATTGTTAGGATTGTAAAAAGAGTGGAGGAGATTAACTCCCTGAAAGGTATCCCTGAAGTTAAAGTTGGTACAAGACACTTTGCAGAGAGCCATGAAGTTCTAAAGATGTTAGGGTATAGTGACTCTTATAGAATTGTTAGGTTTCACCTAGTTTTGAATAAGGTTAGTAAATGGCAATGGTTTTGGAATCCAACGGAAGAATTAGTTCATAAGTATTACTGGGATTGGGGAGATCATGCATCACACCCAAACTTGAAAGCAACAGTCCAAATGTATGAAGACTTGATTGCTCGTTTAGAATTAGCAGGGGTTTCATTGGAGAATGAAATTGACTTGAAAAAGAAGATTATGTTAGGAGTTTATTGAGTTATGAAAGATAGGACAGGGGTTTTACTCTTACTTAGTGGGGTGGTATGTTTACCTTTAATACCACCTAAAGAGACTACAGAAATTATCACTAGTGGTATTATTCAGGATAAAGCACAATACGAATATCGTTGTGGAAAACATGGTAGGAGTGTTTGTTATGATGGTGTATTTACTGTGAATAATAAAGAGGTAACTGTTAATCACGAAACATTTCATAAGTATAGAGTTGGTAATAGTGTAACATTAACCAAAACAAACAGAGGTAGTTTAAGTTATTTTCAGTGGTTTGTTTTATGTTATTCGTTGTTAAGTGTTAGTGGTGGTTTGGCAACACTACTTGTTAACTTCTTAGATAGAGAAATATTAGGTATTAAGGGTGATGGATAAATAGGTAGGTGTTAAATTCCACAACTAGAAAATATTCAGAAAATAAAATTTTAGAGTTGAGTTTTTGAGTATTTTCTAGTAAGGTGAGGGTGGAAATATCCTATTGTGGGTGTAATGTTTATTATATTATTTTAGGAGAGAGTTATGATTTTAAAGAAAGGTAACATATTCGATGATTTTGAAGAATTGGATTTTGTTGGCATAACAACTAATTCAATATTAACTAAGGGTGGGGCTTTGGTTATGGGTGCAGGAGTAGCAAAGACAGCTAAAGAATATTGTTCATCATTACCTGTATTGTTTGGTTCTCAGATTAAAGCAAAGGAAATTGAGGGAGGATTTTATGGATTATTAGTGCAAGGTAAATATTTTGCTTTCCAAACAAAACGGCATTGGAAATACAATTCCTCTTTGTCAGACGTTATTCAGAGTATTAATATGCTAAAACGAGTATCAACAAAGTATAGTAGTAAGAAGTTCGGACTTCCTTTTCCTGCAATAAATAATGGAGGTTTGAATTGGATGGATATCATAGTACAGTTGGAAGAACTCCCTGATAATGTGACAGTGTATCACTTGGAAGATTTGAAATAGGAGAGTGTTATGATAAAGTTTAAAAAATTCTGAGAAAAATTTTTACCCTGTCGAAAGATGGGGTATTTTTGTATGTGAGGGTTGAGGAAGTATCTTGGAGGTGTGGTTTGGAAGATGAGTTGGAAAGAGTTTTGGAAATCTAACTTTTGAGGAGTTGGGAGAAGTGTACTTTACCATTAAGCAGGATGGAGACACGCTCAGAATTAAAGCCATTTGTCAATTAAAATATCATGGAATATTCCGATTAAAGTATTTGCATATTTAATTTACTGATATGGGTATATCCTGAAAAGCTTCAGCCATTCCAATTGAACAAATCATTATATCAATTTCACTACTATTCTTATTCAATCTATTCATAAACCTACTACGGAGTAAGCCTAAAAGCTTTACACTTTCAATTTCAGAATAACTTTCGTTTGTCAATATTTATTTATAATAATACACTACTTATTCTTTTTCTTAACACATCACAGAAGCTCACCAATGAGCCTACATTGAACGTTATTCTAACAAGGTAGTAGTGTAGCTTAGTAGTTTATAAGCGAGCTATGAGGCGCATATAGAGCGTTATAATGATGTAGTTTAATAGTAGTTATAGGGTTGCTTTTCTATAGGCAATAAAAAAGGGAGTGTTTAAGCTCCCTTTGTTGTTCTTAAAATTAAATTATTTCATATCTTATGGAGTCCTCATCAAATCTTAATATAGTGCATGAAATCAAATAACCGTATATATCAAAAAGATCAACAATTAAATCTGTATTACCACACGGATACTTACAAAAACTTTGTCTTGTGAAGTCTAACATTGCCCCATCCTTATCAGTACAACTTATTTCCCTTTAGTTACATTCTTAGAATCCACACAATAGAACGTAAACTGTTGATCATTGCGATACTGAGCCTGCTCAACTTTACATTCAAACATAGACTTGTAAACTACATCATTAACACGTTGTAAAGATTCATTGCCGTTAGCGTCAGTGATCAATAACATTAAATAGATTACTTTCAACATGACTTACTCTCCTTTATCGTTAGATAAAACTTTGCCTTGATTATCACTAGCTGAAACGTACAAGTACCCTACATAGGCAACTAATAAGAAAACAGCAGAGACAACAAAATTGATATCGAAAGACATTTTAAATACTCACTTTAAGTTTAAGCTTGTTTGCTTGAGATGATTCGATTGTATAGATATGTATTAGAGATTGCAATACTTACAAAACAAAAAAAAGGGACTTAAAAGAGTCCCTGTGGTTTAAACTTTCAATTTCCTTTCATATTTAATAACTAATTTATCAAACAAAGACTTTGCAGACTTTTTGGTCTTAAAACCTTTACTCACATAATCGGGAGTAAAAGAGTAATTTTGAATTGACTCAATCACCACTTGATAAATGCTTGTCCATTCGTTCTGAATAAGCATGATCTGATCTTTTCCGACTTCTCTAACTTCAATATATAACATTTTAAATACTCACTCATTTAGATGTTTGTTAAATTCAATTTATGCAAGCTTGAGACTCGATCTACATCGATTAATAAAGCTCGTTTATGTCCCTTGATCATAGCCTTTAAAATACTCTCACTATGTATTCTCGGACTTGTCTCTACTACGCCATTTTTCATTGATAGCTTATGATATACGAAAGATACGTTAAGTGTTTTTGGGTCGGTGTAACGATTGATGATAAGCATTGTTTTAATTCCTATTAATTCCAATTTGTTGAATATGACAATTCAATTTCTTGTGTGTCATCATTGTCGTAAATCTCTAAGAATACGCTATTAAAGAATAACTGATAAATTATCTCTTTATCATCATCACTTAACTCTAAATCATCCTCAAAACCTACACCGTGCCCTTGTACATGATAATAAATACAGTTCCCAATTCTATCTAAAGATAACTCATAAATTGAGGCGGGAAGCTTAGGTATAATAATTTCAAGTAATGACGTTATATTCTCAGAAGCTTTTTCAGATAGGTCATATTGAGAATTAAAACTTCCGTCCATGTAATACCCATTATCATCTTTAAAATCTTCATCTGCTCCATCTGCAAAATACATTGCTTCCACAAAACCGTTTTTGATTTGTTGTATTGATAAATGATTCATTTTAAATCCTTCCTTAAATTACATTGTAAGTTATACAACTTGCTTTGTATGCTCATATAAGCTCGTTTAAAGCTACTGTGGTGTAAGTGTATAGCCAAGTTATAAAACACTGTTTTATGGCTATTAAACAAGGCTATACGGCGTTATATGACTGGTATCAGTTGTTAATAAGTTTAATCAGCTTGTATTTTTTTACTAAGGATTTCCAAAACTTTCGTGCTTCTGTCAGAGAATGAAAGTATTCTTTCTCAGTCTCATAAGTTTTATAATCCATATAGAACACTTCAAAGCATTCTCCGCTTAACTTAACAAGCTCAACTTTTGAGTCATGCCAAGTCTTGTCGCCGTTGTTTGTTGCCAATTGTTTATAGCCACAATTTAAAGCGTAATGGGTCAATTGGTTATCTTTTAAAACGTATTCAGGGGTAGTCATTTTTAAAACTCCGATTGGTATTTATAATTACTTTATAAGTGCATCTCAAAAGAAATGCACCTTAAAATGATTATTCAGATTCTAAGTTATCTAATTCATCATCATTCAAAGACTCTTCATAACGCTCGATAGCTTCACTGTGAAACTCTTCAGCAACTTCATAAGCAATACTATTATAAGCTGAATAGATAATTTGGTTAGCCTCCTGCATCAAACATTCCATGCTATTGTCACAGTTAGAGAAGTCTAAGCATTCTGCTTCATAATCATTAAATGCACTTCCTGCAACAATTTCCCAAGCATCTGCGTAGTAGATAACTTCAGCGGTATAGTGATTTTCTTGTAACTCTTCAACAATGTCGTTTACATCCATCTCAGATAATTGCTCATCGGTATAATTAGACATTATAGACAAAACATCATCACGCACAGAAGCTTTGAAAGTGTTTAAAGAAGAGAATTGGCTAGATACGTTTGACATGATATACATCCTTAAATAAAAGTTTGATTAAATAAATTGATTTAAATTAGTTGAAAGCAAGAAAGCTAAAACCCAAGATATTAGCACTAACGCATAACAATAATACTAACATTGTTTTATAGCGTTCCAATGAGGTAAACATCAACTCATTTTTAGCTAGAATATGTTTAACAAACTTCCCAGTCATACGGCACTTAGCATAATCAATATTAAATCCATCATGCTTGATAATGTACTTATCCGTCACTGTGATATCAGAAGCGTATGAGCGTTCTATTGAAGTGTTTTTGTTCACTAGGATTTTTTGATTATCTTGAATAAGATATAGCATTTTTAAATACTCACTATTGATTAAATTGTTTAATCGCATTATCTCTATACACCAAAGCAACACACTTTGTTTATCGTTCGAGCTATCAAAAGTCTAATTGTATAAAACGCCATGTAAGATTGGAATTAAAAGAGATAATACTATAAACAATTTAAAAATTGTTTGGTGGGTAATCAATCCACCCCTACCGACTTATACATAATTCTTTGTCTTTACCTTTTATTCAGACTATCTCATCATTTATGACAGTATCGGCGTAACACTAAGTTTTTAATGAATAGGATTTAAATTTCATTCTGAAGCAGATAACAGTTTACTTATTGTCTATAGTGTAATAACTCGAAAGTTATCACACGGTACATCATGGTATTGCATCAAATGCTAAATCACTGATCCAAAGTTCTGAGTCTTCAAAACTATTATATCTAATTTCTTCCACAACATTTAGTGTTTTGTGGAAATCAAGTTTTTGAAAAGCTTTGAAAGTCTCAAAAGTCGGATAATAATCACAAAATTCTTTGTTAACGTATTCGACCAAAACAGAATCAAATGTGTTATTAACAATGTGCAAAATTACATCATGCTTTTTCATAGTGTTTTTCCTTAGTTTGGATTATTACACTATAGACAACAAATAAACTATTAAAGAATGAAATTTAAATTCCCTTAAGGTCGTCCCTTAAGATAGTGATTTTACAGATCACTAAAAACTTTACATTTTACCTTCCACCTAGTCCGCTATGTCTACCACTAGGTTTATCAGTTAAGCATGTTTGCTCGGTATGGGTGCATTATGATTATTTTCTTAAATCATTGCAAGCGTTTTAATAAAAATAATTTAAATTAATTCATTATTTTTTATCATCTCTTTTAATTTCAATAGTTTAGGTATGAAATTATTTTATCTTTTTTCTAGTAAATAAAATTATCTACATTGAATTGGTGAATACTTATCATTGTTATCAAGTAATAACTCACTGGTGGATAGTTTACTGGTGAAACTTACTAGCACATAAATAGAACGTGCATATGCGAATACAGAAGTTTTATTATTCTGTCAATACATCAATCTAAATTTTCTATGTTTGATTTATTTTAAACGAATTTTTAGATTTATCGATTTAGGGGGGTTGACTTTCAAAGTCAATAGGTTTTTCAGGATTTCGATAAACGGTAGAAATCAAGTTTCAAAAACGAGATTTTTATCCACAGGTAAATTTCTAAATGAGAATGGATGTTGATTGGCTATATTTGAAAAATTGATATGAGGGTTTGAGTTTTTCACACCCTAAAAAATAAATTTTAACAAGCCCCCAAAAATTTTTACGCATGGGAAAACCAAAGAGGTCAGCACAAAATAATAAAACACCTATGAGTTTCTAGAGGTTGCGCCGTAATCAAATCTTTTTAGATTATTTTTGATTATTTAATATTTTACATCAGTTTAAATACTACTTTACTTTATCAACCCTACTCTTTGGAGGAATAACACTACTAAAGTAAGTAATACACTACAAAAGAGGAACTTTAAGGAATCTTTTAAGAAGTCTTTCATAGTTTTTAGCACCAAATCGTAGGAGAATTAATCATGTTATTTTAGCACATACTAGAAATGAAGGATACCCCTACACCCTCTAGGGTTTTGAGGTTTTCCTACACAAAATGAGAATATCAGAATATCCATTACTTTCTTATTCACATAACATATCAGCACTAGAAATAAATCACCGTTGGTGGTCTAACCCATAAGTAGTAATAAGTATCTATAAATGACAATAAGAACCCACAGAATACCCTCCTAACTACCAACAACAGTAGTAAGTACCTATAAATTACCTATAAATCACAACTAACAATAATAAACTAACACAACATCTTTCCAAACCCTCTTATAATGTAATTACAATTTATACTATATTATTC
>JAGHSX010000027.1 GCA_018065645.1 Candidatus Scybalousia scybalohippi | reverse complement strand
CAGGAAATTTCTATAAGGCAATACGGTTGGGATATATACTTATCTCCATTCTTATCGGATGTATGGCATATAATAGCCTCTATGAATGGCAGGAGATAGAGAGATAAATCTAAATACAAACTCTTTGTCTAACGGTATCTACTTTGTAAGAATAGTAGGAGAAACAATACAAAGAACTGAAAAGATTATCAAGAAATAAACAAATAGTTTAAAGGATAATAAAAAAACTCTCATTGTGAAAAACAGTGAGAGTTTTTTTAGTGGTATTATATTTTGAAAGCAATTTATAATGAAAAAAGGTAAAGAAAAATTCTTATAGATTCTTTTAGGACCTATAAGAATTTTTGTAGTTGTGAAAAGATGTGTTTATATAGATGTAAAACTATCTTGTGTATTGTAGTAGTTCGTTAAGCAATAGCTGATAGTCTTTTTCCAGAGAGAGTATCTCATCAACTATTTCATAGTATGAGTTTAAATCTTGATAATACTGCACAGGAGAAATCTCTGAATAGGTAAGGGCTTTTTCAAGCATCTTGTCTGTGGCAATCTCTTGCAAGGTCTGTTTGTGTCCGTCTATGATTTCTTTCAGAAGAATGATGTTGTCATAGGTGGAATGCATAACGCTAGAAAATTGTAGCATAGCGTCGTCACTCAAAAGAGAATAGATGCTTGTCTTGGCTTTGGCAGCCTGTACTTTCTTGCTGTTGGAGAAAAGAGGCAGACTTACGCCTACTCCTATACCGTGTAGGGAACCTTCCTGTGAAAGTTCTCCTTTGTATCCCAAGGCTAGAGAAGGCAAGTACTGGCTTTTGGCAAGTCTTACTTCTTTCTCGGCAATCTCTTTGTCTATGTTGAGACTCTGTAGTTCTGGGTTGTTTGCTATGCAAGAAGATATAAGACTGTCTATGTAATTGTTGGACATCATATCTTTGTTTGCTAAAGAGTTAGGATAGATAGTGTCTGCAAGGACTATCGCTTTGCCTCCGTTGAGACTTTGCAACTGACGCAGTAGAGACTTTATCTCAAAGTCGTTGTTTTGTATGGCGTGTGTTATCTGCACAAGGAAAAGCTTTGCAGAGTTGCTTTCCATCAGAGACACTTCGCCAGACTGCTGCATACGATTGGTGTAATCAAAAACCATCTGTGCACGTTGTTTTCTTTCCTGAAGAGCTTTCTGCATACGGTTGCAGTATATTATCTGTGTGCAAAGTTGTCTTGCCTCCTGTAAGGTCTGTCTCTCTGTCTTAATATATTCCATCTCGCTTTTCTCTTGAGACAGAGATACTATCTTTTTTTGTGAAAGATAGGTGCTGGGAAAGGCAAACTCCTGCATTATGGAAACATCACAACGGGTGCTGGCATCTTTGCTCGCAGCTACAAAAGGACTTACCTCCACCTCGGTGTTTTCCAAAGGGGAGTACTCGGCAGCCACAGAAAGTTTGTTGCTTTGGCTTACCTGTTTCTGAGCTTTGAGGCTAAGGTTGTTTTTCTTTACTTGCTCAAGTATGTTATCTACGCTGTTTTGTGCCCAAGAAGACAGACACAAAAGACATAGACAAAGTATTATCGTTGTTTTTTTCATCTCTTGTTTTGTTGGTTTTTAAGGGTCTTCCATTCAAAAAGTATAGGCATGATAAATATGTTGAGAATAGTAGAAGTTAGCAAACCTCCCAACACTACTATAGCCATAGGTGCTTGTATCTCATTTCCTGTCTTATCTCCTGCTATTATCATAGGTATAAGGGCAAGGGCAGAGGTAAGAGCTGTCATGATGATAGGAGTAAGACGATCCAGAGAACCTTGCATGATTACATTCTCTAGAGGGAGTCCTTCGGAGTAAAGCTTCTGGTATCTGCTTATAAGCAGCACTCCATTACGGGTAGCTATGCCAAACAAGGTTATAAAGCCTATAAGAGCAGGGATGCTTATATCCTGGCTGGAGATAGCTACGGCTATCACTCCGCCTATCATGCTCAAAGGTAGAGAACACAAGACTATGCCTGCAAGACTTACGTCTTTGAATTCCATGTATAGTAGTACAAAGATTACCAATAAGGAAATAAGTGTGGCAAGTATCAGTGTGCGTGTAGCATTTTTTGCACTCTCAAACTGACCACCATACTGTATAGAGTAGCCTTGTGGCAGGTGAATCTTTTCTTCTATCTCTTCCTGTATCTCCTTTACTGCAGAGGTGACATCTCTTCCGCTCACATTAGCCTGAACTACTAGCTTTCTCTGTCCGTTTTCTCTACCAATCACGCTTGGGCCAAGGTTGGAGACTATCTCTGCCACATATCCCAGAGGTACTTTGTTGCCGTCGTGAGTGTCTATGAGAGCATTTTGAATGTCTTCTATGTTATGTGAGTAGTCTTCGCTTACGCTCATCACCACGTCAACGCTTGTCTGTCCTTCAAATATTTCTCCCACCTTCTGTGAGGCGAAGGCAAGCTCTACGAAACGGTTGAACTCTTCTATGCTTATTCCATACATCGCCAGCTTGTCTCTGTCGGCACGTATCTGTAGCTGTGGTATGAAAGACTGCTGTTCTACGCTTACATCTACCAATCCGTCTATGTCTGAGATAGTATTCTGTATCTGATTGCCAAGGCTAATCATTTGCTGAAGATCTGTTCCAAACAGCTTTATGGCTATGTTGGCTTTTGTTCCTGAAATCATGTGGTCTATACGGTGGGAGATAGGCTGTCCTATTGTGGAAGCCACTCCAGGAATGCTGTTAAGGGAATCTCTTACTTGGTCGAAGATCTCTTCTTTGCTCTTACCTTTTAGGTTGAACTTCACGTCTATCTCGCATGAGTTGACACTCTGTGAATGCTCGTCAAGGTCGCCTCTGCCAGTACGACGTGCTGTAGAAGTTACTCCGTCTATGGATAAGAGTTTCTTTTCTATCATGCTGCCTACCTGGTTGCTTACGTCTAGACTTGTTCCTGGCTTCACTACAGCAGAGATAGTCATACTACCCTCGTTGAAGTCTGGAAGAAAACTTCTGCCCATGCAGAACACTAGAACTATAGCTCCCACTAATAAGGCTAGGGTAGAGTAGAACACTTTCTTTTTGTTTCTCATCACCCATGACAGAAGACGCTCATAGATAGAATACAGTCTAAGGGTCAGCTTAGGTGTTTTCTCGTTTTTCTGTAAGTATTTGTCGCTGGCGAGAAGTGTGTTGCATAGCAAAGGAGTGAGAGTCATAGCTACTATCAAAGAGGCAAACAAAGAAATGATGTATGTGATACCAAGGGGTTTCAATAGCCTGCCTTCCATGCCTGAAAGGAAGAACAAAGGCACGAAGGCAACCATGATGATAAAGGTAGCACTCATTACACTACTTCTTATCTCTTTACTGGCTTCGTAAACCACTTTTATGCTGCTTTCTCTTTCTTCTTTAGCTTTGAGATGGTTTTCTTTCAGTCGCTTGTAAACATTTTCCACATCTATGATAGCATCATCTACCAGAGAACCTATGGCTATACACATTCCTCCCAAGGTCATAGTGTTTATGTTCATTCCCAGAAGCAGAAGAACTATCATGGTAAACAACAAAGATATAGGTATAGCTATGATAGATATGAGAGTGGTGCGGGCAGAGTTCAGGAAGATAAACAATACTATTATTACAAATATAGCACCTTCCAATAATGCTTTGCCTACGTTGCCTATACTACTCTCTATGAAGTCTGCTTGTCGGAATACCTGTGAGTCTATCTTCACGTTCTTTGGGAGAGATTTCTGTATGGACTCCAGACTCTTTTCTATGTTTTTAGTAACCTTTAAGGTGTTGGTGTTTGGTTGCTTGCTTATGGAAAGCATCACTACTTTTTTGTTGTTCAGAGATGCTTCTCCATATTTTACTTCTGGCTTTATCTCCACCCTTGCCACATCTCGCAAGAGGATTTTCTTGCCATCGGATTGTTTTATGAAAGATTTTTCCAGGTCTTCCACTTGGTTGGTACGAGCAATACCTTGTATGGTGTATTCGTTACCATATTCTCGTATCACTCCAGCAGAAGAGTTGCTTGAGAAAGTCTTTATGGTGTTCTCTATCTCTTGTATGCTTACTCCATAGGAAGCCATCAGGGTAGGCTCTACTACAACATGATATTGCTTTACATCTCCTCCCAGTACGCTTACGTTAGCTACTCCTCCAGCAGAAAGTATTGCAGGCTTTATCTGCCAGTCTGCCATGGTGCGCAAGTCCATCATAGACATACTGTCGGAACTTAAACCAACGAAAAGAATTTCTCCCATTACACTACTTTGAGGAGCAAGTATAGGTGTTATACCTTCTGGAAGGTTCTCTATGGTTGTCATCTTCTCATTGACAATCTGTCTTGCACGCAAAACATCTACGCCCCAGTCAAACTCTATCCATACAAAAGAATAACCAGATTGTGAAGAAGAACGCACCCTTCTCACATCTGTTGCTCCATTTACTACCTGTTCTATAGGAAATGTTACAAGTCTTTCTACTTCTTCGGCACTCATTCCCTGGCAGTCGCTCATTACTACTACTGTTGGTGCTGTAAGATCTGGAAAGACGTCTATATCCATATTTTCGTAAGAGTATATTCCTCCTACTAGTATGGCTAAAGCTCCCAAAATCACTAAAAGGCGATTTTTCAGGGAGAACCTTATTATCGCATTTATTGCATTCATCGCTCAATAAATTTTTTTATGATTTTTTAGTGATTGTGTCCAGCGTGAGCATCCAATGTGCCAGAACTTTGAGCTAAGCGTAGAAGATAAGCTCCTTTGGCAACTACTTTCTCTCCTTCTTTAAGTCCAGAAAGAACCTCTATGTGCTTGCCGTCGCTTTTGCCTACCTTTATCTGACGCTTTTCATATACTTCTGCTTTCTTCTGCACGAAGACAAAATAAACTCCAAGCTCTTCCATTACACATTCCTTGTCAATTACAAGGCTTTCGTTTTGTGAGTCTGTGATAAGGAAAGTCTTTATGAAACTGCCTGTAAGGAAGTCTTCATCGTTGCGTATCTGAAGTATTACGTCAACCATGCCGTTTTGCTCGCTTATGGTGTGAGAGTAGGAGAGTATCTTACCGTTCTTTTCACTTAGAGAGATAACTTTGTCTCCAAGGATGAAGTTGGCATCTTTCAAGTTCTTCAACTCATTGTAGTATGAATAAGGAACGCTACATTTTAGGTTTACAGTCTTGTTTTCTGATACTATAGCCAGAACGTCTCCTTCTTGTACGTATTCTCCGTTGCCAACTTTGAGACTTACTATGTAGCCGTTTCTGTTACTTCTTAGATTTGATGTGCCTTGACTGGCAGAACTTAAAGCATTGTAAAGGGCTTTGGTAGATGTGTATTCTTGTAATGCTTTATCCACTACAGCCTGAGAGACTATTCCGTCGTTGAGTAATTCTTTCTTTCTCTCATATTCTATCTTACTTGCTTGATAGTCTGCTTTGGCTTGCTGATAACGTACGCTTATGGAATTGTCTGCAATCTCATTGTTTTCTATTGCAAACAAAGCCTGACCTTTGCTTACTCTCTTGCCAAGAGCTATGTCTTTATTTAGAAATTTTATCTTGCCGCTGTATAGTGCTACAATTCTGTCTTCTTCTTCTGGAGAGGAAAGTACCTGACTCATTGCACTTACTACACAGCCAATATCTTTCTTTTCTACTTTGCATATAGACCACTCTGCTGGTCTGTGCTCGTCGTGGAAGATTACTTCCATGGCGTTGGATTCTTTGTGCGCATCTTTGTCATGATGATGTGAGTGATGACATGCACATACGACAATACTTAACAGTATTGCTATTGTTAATTTTTTCATTTTGCGTTTGTTTTGTGTCTGTTAATTGAATAATTTTTATTTGAAAAACTATTATTTAACAGGCGGCGCACGCAAAAGGACAAGTCTGGTAATATGGGAATCTTTTACAACGAAAGATGGATCACAAAAAGAATATTCCTTGCAATCAACGTTGATTTTGAATTGTTCGTTCTGTATAGACAACAGATGCTTGGCGTTGTCAAACTTAGAGAAAGAGATCTTGTACAATGCGGAATGAAGCTGGTCGCAATGGTTGTCATCTTGATGATGCTCTGTGTGACAATGCACCACACTCTCTTCCACACAATGCGTGTAGGCATTATGTGTGTTGAGTACTACAAATATCAACAGCATCAAAAATGATAACAATCTCTTTTTCACAAGCAGTTTTCCTTATGTTTTGTACTGCAAAGTTACGTAATTTTCTCGGATACACAAAAAAACTCCCTACAAAACGCAGGGAGTTTGAATATTTTATCTTTTGCTTAAGTGTTATTCTTCTATTGCTTTTATACCTGGAAGAGTCTTTCCTTCAAGGAATTCCAACATAGCACCACCACCTGTAGAGATGTATGAAACTTGGTCTGCATAACCGCTACCCTTTATTGCATCTACAGAATCTCCGCCACCTATTGCAGAGAAAGCTCCGTTTTGAGTTGCTTGTGCTACAGATTTTGCTATTGCGTTTGTTCCGTCTGCAAATTTTTTCATTTCAAATACACCCATAGGACCATTCCATAGGATAGTCTTAGAGTTAAGAACAACATCTGTGTAAGTCTTTACAGATTTCTCACCAATATCCATTCCTTCCCATCCGTCTGGAATGTCCATAGTTGCAACATATTTTGTGTTTGCGTTTTCAGAGAAATCATCTGCTATTATGCTGTCTTCTGGAAGATATAGTTTTACTCCTTTTTCTTCAGCCTTTGCCATAAGGTTCTTTGCTACATCTATCTTGTCATCTTCACAAAGAGAGTTTCCTACTGTGTGACCAAGAGCTTTGTAGAATGTGTAACGCATACCTCCACCTATTACAAGGTTGTCAACAATGTTAAGTAAAGACTCAAGGATGCCTATCTTAGAACTTATCTTGCTTCCGCCTATGACAGCTGTGAAAGGTTTCTGGTGGTTGTTCATAAGTTTGTTAAGGTTTTCAACCTCTCTAGCCATAAGCAATCCAAAGTATTTGTCATTTGGGAAGAACTGTGCTATTGTTGCTGTAGAAGCGTGTTCTCTGTGAGCAGCGCCGAATGCATCGTTTACATAAGCGTTTCCAAGAAGAGAAAGTTGTTTTGCAAACTCTACGTCGCCTTTAGTCTCTTCAGGATAGAAACGAATGTTTTCCAATAGCATTACCTGACCTTCTTTCAAATTCTTGCATAGGTTTGTTACTTCTTCACCAAGAAGGCTTTGTGTGAATACAACTTCTTGCTTGATAAGTTTTGAAAGATATTCAGCAACTGGTTTTAAAGTAAACTCTGGTTCAAAACCACCTTTTTTTGGACGGACAAGGTGAGCCATAAGTATTACACTTGCGCCATCAGCAATAAGTTTGTTGATAGTAGGAAGTGCTTCTTGGATTCTTGTGTCATCGGAAATGTTTCCTTGCTTGTCAAAAGGTACGTTGAAGTCAACTCTTACAAGCACTTTTTTGCCCTTAAAATTTGTCTCTTTTACAGTTTTCATGATTCGTATTCTCAATTAGTGTTTATTATTGTTGTGGGCAAAGATACAACAAAGTTTTTGAAACAAAGAAAAAATTTCGTGTTTTAAGAAAAAAATACTAATTTTGCACTTTCAAATCAGTAAAAACAGAAAGGGGGAAACAGATGATAGATACGATAAATTTTGAAGAGGTAAAATGGTACCACGTATTCAATCCCACCGACGATGATTTCGATTGGTTGATGGACACATTCGGCTTTCACCCCTTGGATATAGAAGACTGTAAATCATCTAATCAGCGACCAAAGATTGACGAATATGATGACTACTACTTCATTATCCTTCACTTCCCATACTTTGATAAGCAAAACAAATTCATTAGACTGAAAGAAGTGAAAATCTTCTGGGGAAGAGACTATATAATTACGGTAGGTTCTGCCCATTGGGTTGTGAAAAATATGTTCACAGAACTTAAGCGTCTTTCTCAGTTGCAATCCACCAAGAAGAAAGAGGATGAAGAAGATGACGATACTTTGGACATTACTTCATCTTCAGATGCTTTGCTTTACAATCTTTTGGACAGACTGATGGTGGAAACCTATTCTCTGGTGCTTAGGATAGGAACAGATGTGGACAATATCAACTTTGATATTTTCTCAAAGAAGCCTACACAAGTTTTGGAACACTTGAGTGTAACAAGAAAGAACCTGATTGCGATAAATACTTCCTTCAAGCCTCAGTTGAGAGTCTTTCATCAATTTGAGTCTGGAGGTATCAAGGGTTATGAAGAGGATATGGAAGATTATTGGGGTAACATACTCGACCAGTATCAAAAGATGTTTGACCTTGTGGAAGATTATGGAGAACTGATAGAAGGTTTGTCACATACTTTTGACTCTTTGCAGACCAACAGAACAAATGAAATCATCAAGACTTTGACTTTCATTTCAACCATTATGTTGCCTTTGACATTACTCTCTGGTATCTATGGAATGAATGTTCCACTTCCTTGGATGAACAGCCCATTTGTTTTTACAGGTATCTGCGCTTCCATGCTATTGATAGTGATAGCGTTTTACCTTTACTTTAGAAGAAAAGGCTGGTTTTAATAAAAAGCAATTTAATTAAAAAGATAAAAATAAAAGGCAGTCAAAAGTATGATAGCCTTTTATTTGATTTTAGAAAATTTATTCTTCGTTTTATTATTTATTCTTCAGAAGTATCTTTTAGAAGATAGGATATTATCATTTCTTCCAGAGTCTCGTAATCTTGCAACCCAGAAAGAACAACTGCTTCTCCCGGTACAGGACAGATTACAATCATAGGGATAGAGTGGACTTTGAAAGCCTGTGCAACTTCTCTTGCCTGGTCAACATCCACCTTGTAAAAATGAACTTTTTCGGAATATTTTTCAGCCAACTTGTCGATTATCGGAGACTGTCTCTTGCAAGGGCCACACCAAGTGGCATAGAAATCAATCACGCAAGGTTTGTTGCCTTTGTATTTGAACGAATTTCCGTTAATGTCACAAACTTTTGCTATGAATTCTTCTGTGTCCAGTTGTTCTACAAGTTGAGTTTTCTCTCCCTGATTTGATAGTTTGAAATCTTCGTTATTTTGTTTCTTATTACAAGCACTTGTCAGTAAAACAACAAGGACTAAACAGATAATATTTATTCTTTTCATCATCTTTAATTCTTTATTCATTAACTAACGAAGAAATACTGAATTTATTTGCTAAAAATACCTTTTAACTAGAAAATAATTGTTAACTTTGCCAAAATAATTAAAAAACTACAAATAAAAAGACTGAAATGAAAAAAACAAGTGTATTGGTAGTTGCTTTGGCGCTACTTATGAGTGTTACTGCTTTTGCTCAAAAGAAAGCTAAAAATGTTATTGTTCTTATAGGAGACGGTACTGGACTTGCTCAACTTTATGCTGGTTATGAAGCAAACAATCATTTTCTAAACATTTATACAATGCCTCATACAGCATTGTCAAAGACTTCTTGTACAAATAAAAGAGTAACAGACTCTGGCGCAGGTGGTACAGCTATTGCTTGTGGACAGAAGACTCATGAATATGCTATTGGAGTAGATGCAAACGATAAACCTATCAATTCTATGTTGGAAATAGCAAAACAGAGAGGAAAACGTACAGGAATCCTTGTTTCTTGTGATGTTTGCCACGCAACTCCAGCCTCTTTTATGGCTCACGTTCCAAACAGAAACATGATGGAGGAAATAGCAGAATTCTATCTTCAGGACAATGTTGATATTTTTATGGGTGGCGGAAAGAAAAGATTTGATCAAAGAAAAGACGGCAGAAACCTTATAGATAGTTTGAAAAATCATGGATACGAAGTAGTTTTCAATGAACAGGAAATGTTCAATACAAAAACTCAGAAGATAGCTGGTTTGTTTGCAGAAAACTATATGCCATTATTCAAGGAAAGAGGTAATATTCTTCAAAATGCACTTACTCTTACTCTTTCAAGATTGAATCAGAACAATAAGAAAGGTTTCTTCCTTATGTTTGAAGGAAGTCAGATAGATTCAAAAGCACATGATAACGATTACGAAGCTATGCTTGGCGAAATAAAAGATTTTGACGAGTGTGTAAGAATAGCTTTGGATTTTGCAAAGAAAGACGGAAATACTCTTGTAGTTGTTACAGCAGATCATGAAACAGGTGGACTTACTATCAATGATGATGGAAAAGCAGGTACTATGCCTAAGTGGTCAACAGGCTGGCATACAGGTGTTCCTGTAATTATTTATGCTTATGGTCCTGGTAGCGAGAACTTCCACGGAGTAATAGAAAACAATGAAACATTTGACATTATAATGAAAGCAATGAAATAATGGTCAAGATTGGTGTAATGAGTGACTCTCACGGCAGAGTACCACAGCAGATTTATTCCTTTTTCAAAGACGTTGACATTATAATTCATGCAGGCGACATAGGAGGAAAACACGTTCTGGATGAGTTGCGTGAGTTCAAGAAAGTCATTGCTGTTTATGGAAATTGTGACGATAAGTATTTGGACGATGAAGTGAAAGGATTGCTTTCCTTCAAGATAGAAGATGTGAATATTCTGCTTACTCATATCGGAGGTTACCCAAAGCACTACAATAAAGATCTTATACCATATTTTAAACAGGAAAAACCTGATATTTTTATTTGTGGTCATTCACACATTTTGAAAGTTATTTACGACAAGGATTACTCTTTTCTTGTAGTCAATCCTGGAGCTTGCGGACATCAGGGATTTCATACTGTTTGTACCTTGATACGTTTTGAGATAGACGGTAAGGAAATAAAGAATATGGACGTATTGGATTTTGATAAATTTTGATTTGATAATATTCTGCATTAAAACGCCGTTTTATTTTTCTAAAACGAGGAGTTAGAAAATTAAAACGAAGAGTTAGGAAAATGAAACGACGTTTTATTTTTTAACAAAAGACAATTAAGAAAAACTATGAAAAAAGTATTGTTGTTTGCCTTGGCATTTATGGCTGTTTCTATGATAGGAAAAGCTCAGTTGATAAATTGGGAAATAGGTATAATGGGTGGAGCGTCCAACTATGTCGGGGATATCAATTCAATGTACAAAAACGGAGAGGACAACTCAAAGGAGTGGAATCAGTTTGAAAGCAGTTTCAATATGTACAATGCTCATTTTATGGGTGGAGTTCTTGCAAGATACAATTTTGACCCTCGTTGGTCATTGAAGGGTGCGATTCTATTTTCAGAGTTGAGCGGAGATGACAAACATTTTGAAAATGCAAGAAACCTTAGCTTCCATTCTCCTATACAAGAATTCTCTCTTACAGCGGAATTTAACTTTCTTGATTATCGTACAGGCTCTAGACAACATCGTTTTACTCCTTATCTGTTTGGTGGTATTGCTGTCTTCCATTTCAATCCTAAGGCAGACATCATGGACCCTATAGAGTTGCAAGAGACAACGGTTCTTCTACACGATTTGAATACAGAAGGCCAAGGTCTTATAGATGGCAGAGACAATTATAGCAGAATTCAGATCTCAATTCCTTTTGGATTGGGAGTTAAATTTAGCCTTTCATCCTATACTTCCATAGGTTTGGAATGGGGCTTTAGAAAAACATTTACAGACTACATAGATGATATAAGTACAACATATGTTGACAGAAATGCATTGTTGTCTTATGCAGGAGAGCAAGCTGTTACGGCTGCAGATAGAACAAATGAACTTGAAGGGAATGCAGGCGTTTATCATCAGCAAGGAGAAATGCGTGGAAACAAATCCACAAACGACTGGTACAACTTCTTTGGAATAACTTTCACAACTAAGTTGTCAACAGGAAGATCAAAATGTCTTACTCCAGGCAAACATTAAAAGATTTTGAAAATAATTCATAAACGAAATAATAACTGATTAAAATAAACAATAAAATGAATAAGATAGCTCTAGTAACAGGTGCAACATCTGGAATAGGAAAAGCATGTGCAGAAAAATTTGCAGCACAAGGATATGATGTAATTATCACAGGTAGAAGAAAAGAAAGACTTGATACTTTGGAAAAAGAACTTACAGAAAAGTTTGGAGTGAAAGTAAAATCTTTGAATTTTGATGTAAGAGACAATGCACAGGTAGAATCTAACCTTAACTCTATGGAAGAGGAATGGAAGAATGTTGACGTACTTGTAAACAATGCAGGTCTTGCAGCAGGAAAAGATCCTATTCAATCTTCATTGCTTAGCGATTGGGAACAGATGATTGACACAGACGTTAAAGGTCTTTTGTATGTTTCTCGCATAGTTTTGCCATGGATGTGCAAGAGAAATACAGGTCATGTTATTAACCTTTGTTCTATTGCTGGTAAGGAAGTTTATGCAGGCGGTAGCGTTTACTGTGCAGTTAAGCATGCTGTTGATGCTATCAGCAAGGGAATGCGTATAGATTGTCTTCAGCACAATGTAAAAGTTACAAATATTTGTCCAGGAGCTGTTGAAACAGAATTTTCTATGGTAAGATTCAAAGGTGATAAGGAAAAGAATGATGCTACATACAAAGGCTTCAAACCTTTGACAGGTGAGGATATTGCAGACACTATTCTTTATTGTGCAATGTTGCCAGCACACGTGAACATCAACGACCTTGTTATCATGCCAACAGCACAGGCTAACTCTGGCTTATTCTTTAGACAATAATTGACGTACAAGATAGTATGTATGACCAAGTAATAGACAAAGATAATCCTAATTCAGCACTTAAGGTTTCCAAGGGTGTAGAAAATCCAGTAAGTGTAAATCAGAATTATCTTAAGAATGCAAAAAAAAGACAAGAACTTTCCGTTGACGATTATGTTGACGGAATTCTTTCTGGTAATAGGACAATACTTGCTAGGGCAATAACTTTGGTGGAAAGCAATTTGTACAAACATCAGAATATGGCTCAGCAGGTAATAGAACGCTGTCTGTCCAAATCTGGCAATAGTGTAAGACTTGGAATTACTGGCGTACCTGGAGCAGGAAAGAGTTCTGTTATAGAGGTCTTGGGTAAGATGCTTACTGCTCAAGGTCATAAGGTTGCTGTTCTTGCCATAGATCCAAGTAGTGAAAGAAGTGGTGGAAGTATTCTTGGAGACAAGACTCGTATGGAGTTGTTGTCTTCAGATCCTAATGCTTTTATACGTCCTTCGCCTTCAGCAGGATCCTTAGGTGGTGTAGCTAGAAAGACGAGAGAGATTATCATTCTTTGTGAAGCAGCAGGCTTTGATGTGGTTATAGTAGAAACTGTAGGTGTGGGGCAGAGTGAAGTTCTAGCTCATTCCATGGTGGACTTCTTCCTTTTACTTCAGCTTGCCAATGCAGGCGATGAACTGCAAGGAATCAAGAGAGGAATTATGGAAATGGCAGATGCTATTGCTATAAACAAATCTGAAGGAAAGGAAAAGGAAAGAAGTGAACTGGCAGCAAGCAACTATCGTAATGCTTTGCATCTTTTCCCACCAACAGAGAGCGGCTGGAATCCAAAAGTGTTTACTTGTTCAGCTTATTCCAAGGAAGGAATAGATACTATCTGGAACACAGTTATGGAATATGTGGAAATGACAAAGAAAACAGGTTATTTCTATCAAAATCGTAACACACAAAACATAAGAATCCTTTCAGAAAGCATCAACCAGTCTTTGAGAGATCATTTCTATCAGAGTGATGTTGCTAAGGAAAAACTGGAACTTGCCAAAGATGATATTCTTGACAACAAAATATCTGCTTACATCATAGCACAAAGACTTATTGATGAGTATTTTGAATCTTTGAAAAACAATAAATAAAAAAAACTATGAAGCGTTTACTTTTTCTTTTTGTAAGTATATTGTTTGCTCTTGAGGGTTGTTCACAAAATGATAATACTTTTTTGAAGCAAAAAGATAGTACAATATACAATCGTGTTTGGGTCTTGACCAGGATGAACAACAGAAAGATAAACTACAAGGAAGGTCAAATGAAAGTAACGCTTGTGATAACTTCAGAAAATGAATACGCCAGCGGTTGCAGCGGTTGTAATACCTATGTTGGACAGGTTGTAATAAAGAGAAACCACATTATGTTCAGAGATATTGGTAGCACAAAGATGCTTTGTCCAGATGAAAATGAAGCTGTTGAAAGAATGTATCTAAACAATCTTAATGATATTGATTCTTGGCGTATCATAGATGAAGATTTGTATCTTTATAAAAACGAAAGGCCTATACTGATCTACACTAAAGAGTAATGCAGACTATAGAAAAGATTCTCTACGTTGATGTAATATTGACGTTGCATCTTCCCAAATCTTATCGTTATCGTGTGCCACAAGTGTTGAACGATAAGATAAGAGTAGGGCAGAGTGTAGTTGTCCAGTTTGGCAAGAAGAAAATTTATTCTGCTATTGTTACCAATGTTACAGAAGAAGCACCCTTGTCTTCACAAGTGAAGTATGTTCTAGATATTATAGACTTAGAGCCTGTAGTTACTCCTTCACAGATAAAGTTTTTTGAATGGATTGCAGATTACTACATAGCCTACATAGGCGATGTTCTCACGGCAGCTTTGCCTTCTGCATTCCGTTTAAAAAGTGAAACCACTATAGAAATATCTCCTTACTTTTCGGGAGATGTTTCTGCTTTAACAGAGGAGGAAACAGAGATCGTAAGCATGGTTTCTTCCAAGACAAAACTCAAACTTGAAGATATTCAGGAAAATTTTGAGCAAAAAGATTTTCTTTCCATTGTTTCTTCATTGATAAAGAAAGACGTTCTTGCGACAGATGAAGAAATCTATTCCCAATATACTCCAAAAAGAGAAGTTTGTCTTTGTTTATCTCCCAGATATTCTCAAAACAAGGAAAATCTTCAGCAGTTGTTTAATGAAATGGATTCCAACAAACGCTTTGCTTCTCAACAGCAAGTGTTGCTGACTTTCATGTCGTTGCTGCAGGGAAGAGAGATGCTGAGAAAATCGGAACTGATAGAAAAGGATTGTTCTGCGTCTTCCATACAGACCTTGATAAAAAATGGCGTTTTGGAGAAACAGGAAGTGGAGGTTTCAAGACTGAAGCAACTTGTAAAGACAAAAGATGTTGATGAAATAGAACTGAATCAGGAACAACGTTCAGCATACGATAGTATAATAGACAAGTGGAATGAAACTCCAATCTCATTACTGCATGGAGTAACAGGAAGTGGTAAGACGGAAGTTTACATAAAACTGATAGAAAAGGTAATAAAAGAAGGAGGACAGGTATTGTATCTCATCCCAGAGATTGCTATTTCGTTTCAGTTGATAAACCGTTTGGAACAATATTTTGGAAACTCTATTGCAGTATATAATTCCAAATTCTCTACTATGGAGAGAGCAGAAATCTGGAACAGGGTGAAGACTAAAGGTGACAACAAAATCAAGATAGTTCTTGGATCCAGAAGTTCAGTCTTCTTGCCTTACACAGATTTAAGACTTGTGATTGTTGATGAAGAGCATGACGCTTCTTTCAAGCAGACAGAACCTGTTCCTCATTACAATGGTAAGGATTCTGCAATTTATCTTGCCAGAATGTTTCATGCAAAGACTATTTTGGCTTCAGCAACTCCTAGTATTGAGTCGTATTACAATGCGAAACTAGATAGGTATCAGCTATTGGAATTAAAACACAGATATTCTAAAACTTTGCTCCCAGAAATTTTTATTGCAGACATTAAGGAGCATATGAAACACAGAGAAATGTATGGAATTTTCTCTAAAATGCTTTATGATGCAATAAAAGAGACCTTAGATAATGGACAGCAAGTGATAATTTTTCAGAATCGTAGAGGCTATGCTCCTCATATTGCTTGTAATATTTGTGGGTACATTCCAAAGTGTCCTAATTGTGATGTTTCATTGGTTTTGCACAAAACCACTCAGACTTTAAATTGTCACTATTGCGGACATACTGCCAGCATTCCAAATGAGTGTCCAGATTGTCATTCACATTCATTGAGAGTCGTTGGCACAGGAACAGAAAAAGTAGAGGAGGAACTGCAAGTTTATTTTCCAAATGCCAAAATAGCAAGAATGGATTTGGATACTACAAGAAAGAAAGATTCCTACACAAAACTGATAAATGATTTTTCTTCTGGAAAAATTGATATTCTAACAGGAACACAAATAGTTACAAAAGGGCTGGATTTTGATAATGTAGGTCTTGTTGGCGTAGTAGATGCAGATTCTATGTTGTTTTATCCAGATTTTAGAGCATATGAACGTGCTTTCCAGATACTGACACAGGTAAGTGGCAGAGCGGGAAGAAGAGAGAAAAGAGGAAAAGTTGTACTTCAAACTTTTGATCCTTATCATCAAGTGTTGAGAGATGTTAGTGAACACAACTATTCAAGTATGTACTCTTCGCAAATACAGGAAAGAAAACTTTTGAATTTTCCTCCATTCTGCAAGATGATAAGGATAACTTTACAGCACAAAGATCCAAAGCATCTGTACAATAAATCCCTTGAATATGCTTTGAAATTGAAAGAAATATTTGGAGCAAGAATGTTTGGGCCCCAAGAACCAACTATTCCAAGAATAAAGAATTTGTACAATCAGGTAATCTGGTTGAAAATAGAAAAAGATATTCCATACCAGGTAGCAAGAAAGAAAGTTAGAGAACTTAATGAAGAATTTACAGCACAGAAAGACAATACAACTATAAGAATCAACATAGACGTTGATCCAGTATAAAAAAATAAAGAAGGAACAAAAAATAAAATATTACAAAATGAAAAAAACGACATTATTACTTATTATTGCGCTATTCTCATCTATTAGCGCATTCTCACAACTGGAAAATCTGAAACTCAATGGTTATATTCAAACAGACTTTGCTTGTATAGGAAAACAAGGCGTTGACTGGATGGGACCAGCTTGGTCACAGGAAACAGACGGAAATAGTGATTACTATTTCAGATATGGAGTAAGAAGAGGCTTGCTTAGAGGAACATTTGTAAGCGGAAGAGGTTCTGGAGCATTGGAAATTAACTTCTCTGAATACAATGTTATTCCTTTGGTTGCTTTCTTGCAATATGAAATACATCCAGATCTTTCATTTCAGGCAGGTTTGTTGAACATAAACTTTGGTCACGAGTTGATGTTCCCATCTTCTATCTTTGAAATGCTTGAACGTAGTATGCACACACAACGTCTGTTCCCTAAAGAACATGACCTTGGTTTTATGTTTACATATAAAGTACCATATAGAGATCCGATGCGAAAACTTCATCTTTCTGCAGGTATGATGTCTGGAAATGGAATCAACAAGTTCGTAGATCATACTATGAATTTTATGGCTCACTTGGATTATGACTTTGTTATAGATTCTTATTCTTATGGATTTGGTATGTCTTGGTATGAAGGCAGAACAAACAACGCAGGAACATCTTTTTACACAGTTGATGACAATCACCAGTGGGTAGCAGAAACAGTAGATGCCAATCAGAAAAACCTAAGAAGATACATAAATTTTGAAGCTCAATTGTCTTTGTTTAATGATTTTGGTACTAGTCAGTTTAGAACAGAGTGGACATTTGGTCACCAACCTTCAAGACTTAATACTTTTACTTCTCAAGGTATTGGAGAAAGAGACTCATACAATGCTGCTAATCCTTTTTCTTACGATAGAGAATTTCTTGGTGCATACTTGTATTACATTCAAGACATAGGACACACTCCTTTCACCTTCGTAGGAAAATATGCTTACCTAGACCAAAACACAAAGATGGGCGCAGACGATATTACAAACATAGCAGATGCAACTATGCACAACATAGGTTTGGGTCTTATGTACAAATGGGATTCACATATTCTTATAGAAGTATTGTATGATAAATACCTAAATGAAACAAACTCTGTAGTTAAAGAGTTGAACGATGACGTTTGCCATCTAAGACTTCAATACAAATTCTAAGATAAACCCCACATAAGAAAAAAGAAATTTCTTTTTTTCCAAAAAAGGTCTTGATTAGTTATTCACATCAATAGAATACAATTTCTTGTGAATTAACCAACCAAGACCTTTTCTTTATATCTGTTTGTATCTTTTAACTGATGATAAACAACTATAATTCATTTAAAAAATTAAAAACTCTCATTGTGAATTGCTTCGAATTTATTAAATTTGCACGTTCTTTAACAATGAAGTCCTAACGCTTGTCTTAACTCGCTTGTTGTGAATTGCTTTGAATTTATTAACTTTGCACGTTCTTTAACAATAAGAGATAAATTTATTCTGATATCTATTGAGTTGTGAATTGCTTTGAATTTATTAACTTTGCACGTTCTTTAACAATTCTACGCGAAGTATTCATAGTCACGACGCCGTTGTGAATTGCTTTGAATTTATTAACTTTGCACGTTCTTTGACAATTGACGCATCGCTATATAATAAGTCTGGATTGTTGTGAATTGCTTTGAATTTATTAACTTTGCACGTTCTTTAACAATAATC
>JAGHSX010000022.1 GCA_018065645.1 Candidatus Scybalousia scybalohippi | reverse complement strand
GAAGAATAGAGGAAATAAGACAAAGTTTTATAGGATTATTTCTTGCTTCTGCTAAGCTGAAACGAAGAAGTAAAAGTTTGCAAGTCCGATTTGCAAGCGTTGCAAATCCGACTTGCAAATATTACAAGTCGGACTTGCAGAATAACAAGTTTTCGTTTTAGTGGAGTAGTATTTGATGTTTTTTTTAAAGGAAGGATGATTAAAAAAAAGAAAAGAATCCGTTTCAAGAAAATGAAACGGATTCTTTTGAAAAATAAAAATTCTTTCTAGAACTATTTCCTAAGAAAAATCTTATTCTATTACAAGTTTTGTAGAAGTCACACCTTTTTCTGTTTTAACTTTTGCTACAAATACGCCTCTATCAAAAGAAGTTGTATTGATAGTTATCATATTTGTAAGACCATTCTCTAGAGAAAAGACTTTTTGTCCAAGTGTGTTGAAGATTTCTACAGAAGAAATCTTACTGTCTGCGCTTAGGGTAACAAAATCTTTTGCAGGGTTTGGATAAACTTCCATTTGCAACATAGAAACCTCACTTAATGAGCTACCATTTTCTCCTCCGCTTATAATACCTGTTCCTGGTATAAAGTGAATAGGTGAAGTAAATGTGCCAAGTTCATCATTTGCGTTGAAAGGAAATCCACATGCAATATATTCTACTCCTGTCTGTATATTCACCAATGCTTCTGGGTCATTAACATAAGTTTCTGTCAATGGAGCAGAGTGTTTGTAATACAAAGCTCCTGCATCTAGCAAAGCAGACATTACATTATAAACTTCTTCATCTGTAATAGTTGAAACCAAATAAATATTTCCCATTTCAGCCAACATTGTCAATTCATCCTGTGAAAGAATAGCATGCCAATAGTATGCTGTCTGATCATTGATTTCTATATTTACGGTTGCAGAAGTTTCAGTCAAATCTGTTAAGGTCATAGTTAGCTCTGCCAATCCTGTTCCACCTGTCTCAGATGTAGAGAATTCTTCAACCAAAACAAGATTATCATCATCTGTTGCTCCTTTCGCCAAAAGATATATTGCATATTGTTCATTTGGTTCTAAGTCTCCTACTGTGTAATGATCAAGTTGTCCATCCTGAGCAGGAACCCAAGCAATACCCATACTTACAAAATACTCTAGAAGCTGTACATCTGTCATACCAAAAGCAGAAGCCATATCCAACAAATTTGGATCTGCTACAAGATAAACATATCTTGTACAACCAGTGTTTACCTGCACATCAAATTCGTATGACGTTGCATCTGTTTGTGTAATATTTAAAATCTCCACACTTGGAGTTTTTATGCCATTTTGTGCAAAAGAAATAAATGAAAGGCTTAATGCCAAAACAAAAATAAATATTCTTTTCATTTCTATTAAAACTCTATTTAGAAGAAACGAAGCAACAAAAAAATCTTTGTTGCTTCATTTTCTTATTTATCAATATTTATTTTACCAAAGTTTCAATCTTTCAGATTCTGGTATAAACATCTTGTCTGAAGATTTAACATTGAATGCTTTGTACCAAGCGTTAATGTGAGGCAAAGCTCCGTTTACTCTCCAACGTCCCAATGAGTGAGGGTCTGATTTTGTTTGGTTACGGATAGCTTGTTCTGTAATATTGCTAGCCCAAACACCTGCGTATGCAAGGAAAAATCTTTGATCTGGAGTAAGTCCATCTATAGTTTTCAAAGGAGCATTCTTTGTTGCATTTTTGTAAGCGTTGTATGCTACTTCTATACCACCGTGATCAGCAAGGTTTTCACCCAATGTAAGTCTTCCGTTTGCGTTAAGATCTGGAAGAATCTTGATTGCTGAGAAAAAGTCTGCATATTTGTCTGTACGGTTCTTAAAGTTTTCTACATCTGATGCGGCCCACCAGTCAGACATGTTACCGTCTTTGTCGTAGTGTGCGCCTTGGTCATCAAATCCGTGAGTCATTTCGTGTCCTATTACAACACCTATTGCACCATAGTTGAAAGCATCGTCTGCTTGTGGATCAAAGAATGGGTATTGAAGGATACCTGCAGGGAAACAAATTTCGTTTGTTGTTGGGTTGTAGTAAGCATTAACTGTTTGAGGAGTCATCTGCCATTCATCTATATCAACAGGTTTTCCTGCTTTCTTGTCTAGGTTATCTTTTGTCCAGAATTTGTTGCAAGCTTGGATGTTTTCATAGTATGATTTACTTGGATCAATGTTCAAAGCGCTCATATCTGTCCATGTGTCTGGGTAACCAATCTTAACATAGAATGTAAGAAGTTTTTCCAAAGCAGCAAGTTTTGTTTCTGGAGTCATCCAATCTTGAACTTTGATTCTTTCAGCCAAAGAAACTTGAAGATTCTTTACAAGTTTTTGCATTCTTTCTTTTGAAGATGCTGGGAAATATCTTTCAACATACATCTTACCAAGAGCTTCACCCATTTGGCGTTCTACTTGTGAAGTACAACGACGCCATCTTGGTTGCATTTCCTTGCTACCAGAAAGAGTTTTTCCAAAGAAATCAAAGTTAGCTTCTGCTACCTCATCAGAAAGATAAGATGCTGCTGAAGTGATAACATCCCATTCTAGGTAAGCTTTGTAATCAGCAGGCTTGATAGTTGTCATCAAATCGTTCAAACCTTTAACAAATGAAGGTTGTCCAACTACCATTTGCTGATAAGTAGAAGAAGCAACACCCATAGCTTCCATTATTCTTGGAAGTTGTAGGTTAGGATATTTGCTAACAAATTCCTGTAAAGACATTTTATTGTAGTTTGCTTCTACATCACGAAGTTCTGTTTGAGAAAGAGAAACTTTAGCTATTGCTATTTCTACTCTCATTATACCTTCCATTTTCTTTTGAGCTTCTTTCTTTGAGAAACCAAATAGTTGAAACATACGAACTATGTGTTTTTTGTAAGCTTCACGTATTTCCTTTGTAGGACCATCGTTTTCTAGGTAGTATTCTTTTTGTCCAAGAACAAGACCGCTTTGATAGATGTTAAGGATATTGTTCTTTGAATCTTTTTCATCTGCATTGAAACCTGCATAGAAGAATTCCTGCAAGCCCATTGGAGCATATTTCAACTGCCAAGCGAACAAATCAGCATTAGTTTTGCAAGCTTCCAATTCTTTTATTGTAGGCATAACTGGAGTAACGCCTTCTTGATTTCTACGAGTAGAATCCATAGCCATTTTGTAAAGGTCTGAAAGTTTTCTTTCTGTTGTACCTTTAGCGTATGTGTTCTTCATAAGGTCGGTAAGGATATTGTTAAGTCTTTCGCTGTTATCCTTAGCTAATTGGTCAAAAGATCCAAAACGAGAATAAGCTGCAGGCAATGGATTGTTTTTCATCCAACCACCACAAGCATATTCATAGAAATCTTCTGCTGGGTTAACACTTTGGTTAAGGTTCTGCATTTTTATTCCTGAAGAAAGTTCTGTTTGAGCGCCTGCTGTAAAACCTGCAAGAGCGAAGAACATAACAGGAAGTAATCTCTTTATTTTCATTGTATTTTTTATTTATTTGTGTTTATGAGTTTTGTTTTCTCCTTAAAATGAAGTTGCAAAGTTAAGAAAATTTTAACAATTCACAAAAATCTTAACTACAGTCAAAATCGCAAGGATAAGTATAAACAAGTCTGAATAAATATTTCTCTTTATTGTAAAGAAGAAGACCGTTAGCATATAAGCCAAAACAGGAGCAAAAATAAATGACATTGTTGGATTTGACAAATCATAAAGAAATGGAAGAATAGAGATTATGACATACAACAACAATGTTGACACTCTTTTTCTGACAGAAAGTTTCTGGTCATAGCGTACAGTAGCAGAACGCAAGTATCCAGGAATAGCCAAAAACAGCATAAGATAGATCATATAAACAATCTGTATAGGCTGATTCAAGAAATCAAAGCTTGGAAGTATAGCGAAATGATCGCTAATGAAAGTCATTATCAAATCTGACTGGTCTGTCAAATAGTAATAAACCATCAAAACCACGTATGGTGTAAGGAATCCAAAGATACTTACAAAGAAAGATCTCCATTTATAGATTTTGAAGTTAAACAATCCTACCCAGATCCATATCATCAGCAATACCAATGGAGAATAGAACAAGGAAGCTATTGCCAACAAAAATGTTGAAAGGAATATTTCATCCAGACCTTCACTCTTGTTGTAACACTTAAGAAATGCAATGATAGTCAATAGCAAAAATGTATTTGCTAGCAACAGACTGCTCATAGTCATCACCCTGTAATCACTACTCATAAGGAGTATATAGATGAAGGCAGGGAAATAAGAAGTTTTCCTTGTCAACTGATATGATGTAAATATGTAGTTAACCAGAAATCCTTGTCCAATAACCAGCAAGAATGCCAGAAATACTGGAAGAAAACCCTGATGAGGCAAGATATAAATCAAAGCATCATACAAAGGCATATCTGCTTTAGGATTTACAAAGATCTGTGGTGGATTTACAAATGCAACAAACCACAATACAATAGGCAACACAATCAAAAGAATGAATTGTGCAAAGTAGTTCTTCTTGAATATTGATACAATCATTTTATCTACTCTTTTTTTATTACAATACTTCTTTCATACGAAAAAAGATAAAAAAAGATACACTTTGCATAATTATTTTGCACAAGTGTAAAGATAAAAAAAGACGGCCACAAAATGTAGCCGTCTTAATATTATGAAAAATTTAGTTTTCTATTAAAGTTGTGGACCAGCTTTAACTAAAGCCTTACCAGCTTCGTTTGTTTCATATTTCTTGAAGTTCTTAACGAATCTATCAGCCAAGTCTTTTGCTTTAACTTCCCATTCTTCTGCCTTAGCGTATGTATCTCTTGGGTCAAGGATATTTGTATCTACGCCTTGAAGTTGAGTAGGAACTGTGAAGTTGAAGAAAGGAACTTGTTTTGTAGGAGCCTTGTCTATAGAACCGTCAAGGATAGCGTCTATGATACCTCTAGTGTCTTTGATAGAGATACGTTTGCCTGTTCCGTTCCAACCAGTGTTTACAAGATAAGCCTTAGCACCGCTTTGTTTCATTCTCTTAACCAATTCTTCAGCATATTTTGTTGGGTGAAGTTCCAAGAATGCTTGACCAAAGCAAGCTGAGAATGTAGGAACAGGTTCTTTAATACCTATTTCTGTACCAGCAAGCTTAGCTGTGAAACCTGAAAGGAAGTAGTATTTTGTTTGTTCTTCATCAAGGATACTTACTGGAGGCAATACTCCGAAAGCATCAGCTGAAAGGAAGATAACTTGTTTTGCAGCTGGAGCAGCAGAAACTGGACGAACGATGTTTTTGATGTGATAAATAGGATAAGAAACACGTGTGTTTTCTGTAACAGATTTGTCTGCGAAATCTATCTTACCTTCTGCATCTACAGTTACGTTTTCCAACAAAGCATCTCTTCTTATAGCGCCAAAGATATCTGGTTCTGCTTCTGCATCAAGGTTGATAACCTTAGCATAACATCCACCTTCAAAGTTGAATACTCCATTGTCATCCCAACCGTGTTCGTCATCACCTATAAGTTTTCTCTTAGGGTCTGTAGAAAGAGTAGTCTTACCTGTACCAGACAAACCGAAGAAGATAGCAGTGTTTTCACCGTTCATATCTGTGTTTGCAGAGCAGTGCATAGAAGCGATTCCCTTCAATGGAAGATAGTAGTTCATCATAGAGAACAAACCTTTCTTCATTTCACCACCATACCAAGTGTTAAGGATAACTTGTTCCTTGCTTGTTACGTTGAACATAACTGCAGTTTCACTTCTCAATCCTAGTTCTGCATAGTTTTCTACTTTTGCTTTTGAAGCTGTGTAAACTATGAAGTCTGGTTCTTGATCAAACTCTGCTTGATTTTGAGGACGAATGAACATATTTGTTACAAAGTGTGCTTGCCATGCAACTTCCATGATGAAACGAATCTTCATTCTAGTGTCTTTGTTGGCACCGCAGAAACCATCAACAACAAACAGTCTCTTGTTTGAAAGTTCATCCAAAGCCAATTTCTTACAAGCAGCCCAAGCTTCTTGTGAAGCACGGTGATTGTCGTTAGGATACTCTTCAGAAGTCCACCATACGTTCTTTTCAGAATTTTCATCAACAACTATGTATTTATCCTTAGGAGAACGTCCAGTGTAAATACCTGTCATAACATTAACAGCACCCAACTCTGTCACCTGACCTTTGTCATATCCTGTAAGTTCAGGACGAGTTTCTTCATTAAACAATACTTCGTATGAAGGATTATAAAGGATTTCCTTCACGCCTGTAATACCATACTTTGTTAAATCAATGTTCATCATCTTTTTATCTTATTGAAAAAATGTTTGTTATTAGTAAATGATTAGTTTTAGATAACCGAAATCTTACCTTAAATTTTCTATGCAAAATTACAAAGAATTTTTGAGATAAAAAACCTTACAGCAGAAATTTCTTACTCACCCATCACACCTTTTCTATCTACAACCACTTTCTTCACTGGCGTAGCCTTCATTTTTTCTTCCAATTCTGTAATAGACCTCTTTTCTTTTTAGGGGAATATATTACTTAATGTTTTTATTTGTTAATCTTCATCTAAAGATTCTTCTTCTAATCTTTTTAAAGCAGCAATTGCATATGCATAACCTTGTTCTGCTGCTTTCTTATACCAAGATACTGCTTCTGTGTAGTTATATTTATGATAAGCATCCACACCTTTTTTAAATTCTTCTTGTGCGTTAAGCTCTTTGCTTTTCATTTTGTTTTTTGATTTTAAAAAATTAACATTTGCAAATATAGGAAAAAATCACATATGATGTAAAATAATCTTCGTTTTGGTGTTCCAAATCTTCGTTTCAATAATTTAAAATCAAGTTTAGATAATAGTCTATCGGTGATAGAATACAGTTTATCAGTGATAGAATACAGTCTATCGGCGATAGAATGGAGTCTATCACTGATAGAATAATATTGAAATCAAAAGACGGAATAAGAAAAGTAAGTTTCTGATTGTTGAAGTGAACAAAAAAAAAGAGGTCTTTCGACCTCTTTTTATACAAAAGATTATATTGCCTTTACAATTTATTCTTTATGTTTGCAACTACTTAATACTGTCATTAGTGTTTTGGTGTTTGGTAGCTTTGGATTTAGGTTTTATGATGTAGATGTCTTCGTTGGGACGTTTCATCATATACTTTTCTCTGCCAAACTTTTCTACGGCGTTGATGTTCTTCTGCAGTTCTACGGCGTTGATGCTGTCCTGCTTTATTTCCTGTTCCAGATTTTTTTTGTATTGTTCCAGTTCTTTTTTCTGAGACTTTACGTTGAAGTAATAAGCCAGGTTGTTATTCTTGGAGAAGAACAAAGCAACAAGGAAGATAAGTCCCACGATAACGTATTTTCCGTATGACTTTTCCTTAACAAACCAGACTATTTTTTCCCAGATGAGTTTTAGTTTACTCATATTACTCCCTCCTTCATTAAGTCAGTCAATGTCTTGTTTTTTTCCAGAAGAAGAGCGTGCAGTCCTGAAAGTTTTGCACCCTCTATGTTTTGAATGGTGTCGTCTATGAATAGGGATTCCTCTTTGTTTATTCCAGCATCTTTCACCACGCAGTCAAAAGAAGACACGTTTGGTTTTCTTTCGTGTATCTCATTGGAGAAATAGACCTTGGTGAAGATAGTAGAAAAGATGTCGAAGCCCATAGTTTTCATAAACAGGTCTTTCACATATTCTACGTGGATTTCGTTGGTATTGGAGAAAAGATAAAGACCGTCGTATTTGTCTTTCAACTGCTGCAGCATAAGTATATCTTCTTTCCTTGGGTCAAATACCATAGAGTTCCATACCTCATCAATATCTTTGTCGCTAAGGTTTATTTTTACCAAGTCTCTTACGCCGTCTCTAAACTCTTGTGGAGTAATTTTTCCCACTTCAAAGTCGTCTATGAGCGGTAGCTGTTTCTGTTGGGTGAAGAAAGTATCAAGACCTTTCACTCCTTTGGCTTCAAAAGATGTAAAAATAGTCTCATAGTTTACGTCAAGGATTACTCCTCCCATGTCCAGTATAAGGTTCTTTATCATAATTATTCCTGGGTTTTATAGTGATTGAATCCTTGTGCTTTCAGTTCCATTGTTGTGTTTTGTGGAGTTACGAGTTTACAGCCAAGACTTTCATCTGCTATGTATCCTACTATAGAGATATTTTCCACGTCTTTTATCTTCTCGTAATCCTTTTGGTCTATAGTGAACAATAGTTCGTAATCTTCTCCACCATTCAAGGCAGCAGTCTCTGGGAGTATGTTAAATTCTTCCACTGTTCTTGCTGTCTGATAGTCGATAGGAATCTTTTCTATGTAGAGCTCGCAGCCAGTCTTGCTAGCTTTGCAAATATGAAGAACTTCTGAAGCAAGACCATCTGAGATGTCTATCATAGATGTTGGCTGTATGCCTTTCTCTCTAAGCAAGTCTATGGTTTGCTTGCCTGCTTCGGGTTTAAGCTGACGCTGGATGACGTAATCGTATTGTGAAAGGTCTGGCTGAGCATTTGGGTTGGCAAGGAATGTAGCTTTTTCTCTCTGCAATACTAGCAAGCCAGCATAGGCTCCACCCAGGTCACCACTTACACAGATAAGGTCATTTGGTTTAGCTGTGGAACGTTTTACGACTTTTTCTTTCTCACATTCGCCTATTACTGTGATGGAGATAAACATTCCGCCTTTGGAGCTTGTAGTATCGCCACCTATTATGTCTACACCATATTTTTCGCAAGCAATATGGATACCTTCGTAAAGTTCTTCCAGAGCTTCCAATGAATATTTGCTACTAACGGACAATGAAATAAGAATTTGTTTAGGTGTTCCATTCATTGCATAAATATCAGAGAAGTTTGTCACGCAGGCTTTGTAGCCCAAGTGTTTCAATGGAGTGTAAACCATATCAAAGTGAACTCCTTCTGCCATTGCATCTGTTGACAGCAAAACGACTTTTCCGTCGTATGTCAACCCTGCGCAGTCATCTCCTATTCCAAAAATGGTGGAAGAGTTTTTTATTACAGTGTTTTTATTCAGTCTTTCTATTAAACCAAATTCTCCGATTTCTGATAAATCCGTCAGCTTGTTCATAATTTTTAAATAAGTTTTTCGTTTTAGATGTGCAAAATTAGAGAAATAATCTGACATTTGCACAAAAATTTTCATACACTATATAAAAACCAGTATTTATTATGATGACATACACTCAGTCTTTGGAGTTTCTTTACAACTCTCTTCCAATCTTTCACAGACAAGGAGCAGCTGCCTACAAAGCAGACCTTGGCAACACAGAAACATTGATGCAGATGCTGGACAATCCTTACAAAGCTTTTAGATCTATTCACGTTGCAGGCACAAATGGTAAAGGTTCTACCTCTCATTTTCTGGCTTCCATATTGTTTGAAAGTGGCATAAAGACTGGTTTGCACACATCTCCTCACCTGAGAGATTTGAGAGAAAGAATATCTGTGGACGGAAAACTTTGCTCAAAAGTTTTTGTCAGCAGATTTTTGGAAAGATGGCAAGACAGAATAGCAGAAATACAACCTTCTTTCTTTGAGCTTATGGTTGCAATGGCTTTCCATCACTTCAAACAAAAGAAAGTAGATACAGCAGTTATAGAAGTGGGAATGGGCGGAAGACTGGATTCTACAAATGTTATCTCTCCTGAGGTTTGTATTATTACAAATATTTCCTGGGACCATATGCAGTTTCTTGGGGATACCTTACCAAAGATTGCTAAAGAAAAAGCAGGCATAATAAAACACAAAACACCTATAGTGATTTCTCAAACACAAGAAGAAGTCAAGCAAGTATTCATAAATAAAGCAAAAGAAATGGATGCGCCTATTTTCTTTGCTGATGAAAACTATTCTGCAAAGAACATAAGAAGAAAAGGGAACTTGCTGATAATGGATATTTATCGTAAAGATGAGTTATTCATAAAAGACCTTACCTCTCCTCTGTCTGGAGATTATCAAGTAAAAAATATTCTTGGCGTAATGCAAGTGGTGGAAGTATTAAACCAAAGCAAGAAATACCACATAACAAAGAACGATATAAAGAAAGGTCTTGCTAATCTTATGAATGATTTTCCTCTAAGAGGCAGATGGCAAACTCTTTCAGAGAACCCAAGAACTTTGTGCGACACAGGACACAATGAAGACGGACTTACTTATGTGTTGAACCAACTAAAAAGAGAAGAATACGATACTCTTCGCTTTGTATTCGGTGTTGTAAATGATAAAGAAGTTGACAAGGAAATAGAGATGCTACCAAAAGAAGCTTTGTACTATCTATGCAAGGCAGATATTCCAAGAGGATTGGACGTAAATATTCTAGCAGAAAAAATGGAGAAAGCAAATATGCAATACAAAGTTTTCTCTTCTGTTAAGGAGGCTTTGAAGAATGCTCAGAAAGATGCTTTGAAATCAAAGAAGAATGATTTGGTATTCATTGGCGGTTCAACCTATACTGTTGCAGAAATAGTATAATAAAGAAGAAAGATAAAATAACTACATAAAAGAAAAGGAAGGCAAATCAAATTTGCCTTCCTTTTTGTCTTTCAAAAGTAATTTATAAATCTTATCAAAGTATTAAAGTTTTCTCAAAGTCCCATCCTCGCTGTTGTGTATAGAATAAGGTGTTAAAACAAAAGAGATACATCAACAGCATTTATTCTAAAACAAAAGAACTTATTAAAAAACTTTGAGATACTAAATAATCAAAACATTCAGTTGATGCAATGTTTTGCAAGAGATAAGATTATTTGCTTTGTTTTGTTTGTATGAAGACAACATTGTAGAATGATATTTTCCTACATAATTATCTTCTATGTCATAATCTGTGTTATTTGTATCAAAGGCAAGAGTTCTGTTTTCCTTGATTGCTAACTCTGTATCTTTTCTTTCTTCCTTAGCTTCTGTTCCTGAGATATCGGAAGCAGAACAAGTGTGAGAAAAATGTGATACAACAGCCTTTGTGTTAAGAGAAATATCTGCGTAAAGAGCACTATTATCTTTGCTTGACTGTGTAGAGAATACACACATCATCACAAACAATAATATCATAAATGGTGTTCTATATGTTCTATGCTCTCTTTTCATAAATCTAGGTTGCAAAGTTACGCAAGCAAAGTCAAAAAACAAAATTTTTATTCTTCTTTTTGAAAAAAATTTTCTTCGGTTTATGTTGTGAGGATATTTCTAACCCCTCTTAAATTCAGATAAAATAATAGCTGCTGCTATAGAAGCATTCAAAGATTCTACTTCTTTATTTTCTGCAAAAGAAGGAATAGTCAAAGGACGGTTAACTTTTACTTTTACCTTATCGCTTATCCCTCTGGATTCATTTCCTATAATTAACAGACCTTCTTTGGAAAGCTTTTCCTTGTAAATATTCTTTCCACCTTCCAGAACTGTGCTGTAGATTGGAAATGACTTGTCAATAGTATTTATGTACATAGCAAGATCTGTATATACAATATTTATATGGAATATTGCGCCCATTGTAGCTTGCACTACCTTAGGATTGTAACACTCTACTGTATCTTTTGTACAGATAATATTTTTTATTCCAAACCAAGCAGCAAGACGTATGATAGTTCCAAGATTACCTGGGTTACTTATAGAGTCAAGGGCAAGAGTTAAAGCACCCTTCAGCTCTGGTTTTTGAGATTCTTTTCTTTTTACAACTGCAAGGACTTTATCTGGAGTTGTAAGATTACTCATTCTCTCCAACTCTTTCTCACTTACCTCAACAAATTTGTCTGAATATTTCTTGTTTTTCAAAAACCACTCATTTGTTGCAAAAAGGTTGACAACCTCAAAATCTGATTTCATCAACTCATCTACACATTTCTCTCCCTCTACAACAAATACGTTGTCTTCATCTCTAAACTTCTTTTGTTTGTAAGAAGATATTTGTTTTAGCAAAGCCTTGCTTATCATAATAAAAAAGAATTATATTTTATAAAATCTCTTATGAATAAAAAGAAAGTTGAAAGTTGTAGTTACCAATGCAACCGTCAACTTTCAACTCCTTGTTTATTGTAATTTTCCTTGTGGAAAATAATTATTCTGCTACAACTTCAAAAGCGATTTCTGCTTTGATGTCTTTGTAAACGCTAACTGTAGCTTCGTAGTTACCAAGTTCTTTGATAGCATCACCCTTGATAGAAACTTTCTTTCTGTCGATGTCCATATCAAATTGAGCCTTGATAGCGTCAACCAATTGGATAGAATTTACAGAACCGTAAATCTTACCATTTTCACCAGCCTTTGTAGAAACTTTAAGACCAGAAATAGCAGCGATTTTTTCAGCTGTTGCTGTAGCTTCTTCTCTTACCTTTTCTTCTTTTCTAGCTCTTTGTTTGATGTTTTCTGCCAACATTTTCTTTGCTGAAGCTGTTGCTACGATAGCATAACCTTGTGGAATAAGGAAGTTGTTTGCATAACCATCTTTAACAGTAACTATTTCATCTTTGTAACCCAAGTGGTTTACATCCTGTTTCAATATAATTTCCATTGTTTTCCTCCTTATTAAAAATTATTTAAGCAAATCAGCTACATATGGCATAAGTGCAAGGTGTCTTGCTCTTTTTATAGCCTGAGCAACTTTCTTTTGATATTTGTTTGATGTTCCAGTAATTCTTGCAGGAAGGATTTTTCCTTGCTCGTTAACGAATTTTAAAAGAAAATCAGCGTCTTTATAATCTATATATTTAATACCGCTCTTTTTGAAACGACAATATTTTTTTCTTTGTGTTTCAAGTTTTATAGGTGTCAAAAACTTTATTTCTGTATCGTTTGCCATAATTATTCTTCTGTTTTAGGTTCTTCTACTGTTTCTTCTTTTTTAGCAGCTGCTTTTTGTTGGCTCTTTAGACCACCATTTCTCTTCTTTTCATTGTATGCTACAGCATATTTATCCAATGAAACTGTAAGGAAACGAAGCAATCTTTCGTCTCTCTTGTAAGCTGTTTCAAGTTTAGCTATAAGAGAACCTTCAGCTTTGAATTCTATTAGATAATAGTAACCAGAAGTTTTTTTCTGAATAGGGTAAGCAAGTTTTCTCATACCCCAGTTGTTTTCATCAACTATAGTAGCACCGCCTTCTTTAAGAAGGTTTTGATACTTAGCTACCGTTTCCTTTATCTGCTCATCAGATAAAACGGGAGTCATAATGAAAACGGTTTCATACTGTCTTTCCATTTGTTTTTCTAATGTTTTAGTTTAACAATTATTTTCTTTTTATTTCTAAAAACCAGAGTTTACCCCCAATTTTTGAGTTTGCAAAAATACAAATTATTTCTATACTTGCAAAATATTTTACAAAAATAATCGGATTAACGTTCTGTCAACCCGATTATTTAAGATTTTATTTATGATTTTTCTTACTTGATTTCCCAAGTTTCACCACTGTTCAATAACTCATCTACGCTACGAATAGCTCCATGAGCCATCTGTTCTTCTTGTTGTGCCTCGAACATTTGGTTGTATGTAGGTTTCTTTACCGCACGGATAACACCAAATACCATAGGATATTCAGGTGGACGCATTTGTGCAAGCATAGTATGAATACCTGTATCTTCTGTTGTTTCATCGTGAACAAGGATATCTTTTTCTGTGATACCTTCTCCTATCTTTACAACTTTAAGACTGCGGCCTATCATAACCAAACCTTTGTCTCTATTCTTACCAAATATCATTGGCTTACCATGTTCAACCCACAACTGACGATCTTCTCTAAGGTCTTTATCAGTTACGTCTTGGTGTGTTCCATTGTTAAAGATTACACAGTTTTGTAATACCTCAACAACAGCAGTACCATCGTGAGCAGCCATTCTTTCACATACAGTCTGCAAAGATGCGCTCTGTGTATCTATTGCTCTTGCAAAGAATGTACCTCTAACACCAAGTACTAACTCTCCAGGATTCAATTGATAGTCAATAACACCAAAAGGAGATGTTTTTGTTACCTGGCCCTGTTTTGTTGTTGGAGAATATTGGCCTTTTGTCAAGCCATATATTCTATTGTTGAACATAATAAGGTTCACGTCCATATTTCTACGGATGATGTGCATAAAATGGTTACCGCCTATAGCAGTAGAGTCTCCATCTCCTGCAGTAATCCATACAGAAAGTTTTGGATTAGCCATCTTAACACCTGTAGCTATTGCAGCAGGACGTCCATGTATTCCATGAAAACCATAAGTATTTACATAGTATGGAAATCTAGAAGAACAACCGATACCTGAAACAATACAATAATCCTCTTTTCTATAGTTAATCTTTGGAAATACGTTGTGAACAGCGGCTAAAATACCATGGTCTCCACATCCAGGACACCATTTTACCATTTGGTCTGAAGCGAAGTCAGCCTTAGTTAATGTTACGTTTGAATGTGCTACCATAATCTATTCTCCTAATATTTTATTAAATTGTTCTTTCAATTCACTAACTTCAAAAGGCAAGCCTTGAACTTTGTTGTATTGGTGGAACAAAATACCCTGGAAGTTCATTCTTAGGTAATTTACAAACTGTCCCATATTAAGTTCACATACAACAATCTTCTTATATTTTTTCAAGATGTCACCTGTATTCTTTGGCAAAGGAGAAATGTAATGGAAGTGAGTATATGCAACTTTCTTACCTTCTTGTCTTAGTTCTGAAACAGCATTCTTCAATGCGCCTGCTGTTCCACCCCAACCAACTACAAGCAAGTCTGCATCTTCATCACCACTTACTTCTTGCAAAGGAAGACGATCTGCCAATCTATCTATTTTTTCTTTTCTGTAGTGAACCATTTTTTCATGGTTTAGGTTGTCTGTAGATACAGCACCTTTACCATCTGTTTTTTCCAAACCACCTATTCTATGTCTCAAACCATCCATTCCTGGTATAGCCCATTGACGAACAAGAGTCTTAGGATCTCTTCTGTATGGTTGGTATTCTGGATCGTTAGGTGTTGCAAATGGTGGGTGAATTTCTGGGAAGTCAGACATCTTTGGTATCCTGAACAACTGAGAACCGTTACCCAAATAAGCATCAGAAAGCATAATAGTTGGAGTCATTGTTTCCAAAGCCAGTCTTGCTGCCTCAAATGCCCAATTAAAACAATTTGCTGAAGAAGATGGAGCCACAACGATACAAGGTGCTTCACCATTTCTTCCAAACAATGCTTGGTTAAGGTCTGCCTGTTCTGTCTTTGTAGGAAGACCTGTAGAAGGACCACCACGTTGTACATCTATTACTACCAATGGAAGTTCTGCCATAACAGCCAATCCCAATGCTTCACTCTTTAGTGAAAGGCCAGGACCAGATGTAGAAGTACAAGCCATATTTCCTGCGAATGATGCACCTATAGCAGAACAGATACCTGCTATCTCATCTTCTGCCTGGAAAACTTTAGCTCCAAGAGATTTTCTCTTTGCCAGTTCTACCATAATATCTGTAGCAGGAGTAATAGGATATGATCCAAGGAACAAAGGAAGATGAGCTTTTTCTGCTGCAGCCAACAAGCCCCATGCAGTAGCGATGTTTCCTGTTATGTTACGATATTTTCCTTTTGGCATTTCTGCTGTTTCCACATCTACTCTTGGAAGTGTTGTCTCTTGCACGTCAACATTTTCACAATAGTTGAAACCAGCACGTATTACCTTTTGGTTTGCTTCTATTACCTCTGGTTTGTTTTTAAACTTAGTCTGTAGGTAGTCATCTGCATGATTGGTTGTCTTACCAAAGATGAAGAATATCATACCTAAAGCAAACATATTACGACAACGTAGTGCGCTCTTTCTATCAGTAAAGATATCCTTTACTGCTTCTACTGTCAATGTTGTGATAGGAGCTTTTACAACATTATAATTTGACAAACTATCATCATCTAGTGGACTAGACTCATAGCCAGCCTTTGCGATAGCATCTTCTGTAAATGTGTCTAGGTCTACTATAATAGTTGCGCCTACTCTTGCCCATTTAAGATTTGATTTCAAAGAAGCTGGGTTCATACATACAAGAACATCAGCTTTGTCTCCAGAAGAATAAATCTTCTTACCAATGTGTACCTGGAAACCAGATACACCTGCTATTGTATTGTGTGGAGCTCTGATTTCTGCTGGATAATCAGGGAATGTTGCTATATCATTTCCGTCCAAAGCAGAAGTGTCAGAAAACAATGTTCCAGAAAGTTGCATTCCGTCACCACTGTCTCCAGCAAATCTTACAACAGCATCTTCTTTTCTTATAACATTTTTATCTGCCATAATTATTTCAAGATTTTGTGTTTTCTTTTTTCTATTGTATAATAATTGTTGTTTTCCCCAATGTATAAAGTTCGCCCAATATACATTGAGATTGCAAAAGTACTATACTTATTTTGATAAAGCGCCCTTTTTCTCAAAAAAATACAGAAAACCTATTATTTTCCTATATTTCCTACTCCCCATTGGTTTTTATGATTATCTTGGTTGCTACACCTTTTGTTGTGTAAACCTTTACTATGTATGGTCCTGCTTCTAGTTGAGACATATCCATTGCGACTTTGTTATCTCTTACCAGTTTCATATATATAGGCTGTCCCATCACAGAACATACCTCCACTTTTTTTATCTCCAAATCTGTCTTAACATTCAACACATCTTGTATTGGATTTGGGTAAATGGTTATTGATTTTTCTAAATCTATCTCCGATACAAAGCTTGTATCACCTCCTACATTTGTACTATCTCCTACATTTGTACTATCTCCACTATGATCTGCCGCCTTAAAACCTTTTACTGGAAGTATAAAAACTGCACTAGTTGTCCACACAGTAGCTATTGCCATATAATTTAATGTAGTATCATTCACTGCATGCCAGTAATCAGATGTATCTAATTTAAAAACTGGCTTTGGATACAACGGACTATCACATGATGTTGTGAATGATGATGGTGGCGTAGGTGTAAAAGGGATTTGGTCACAAAATGATGACTTAAGATATATAGTTGATTGCATCCAGTCATTTTTTTTATCTGCTGGCAGATTAAATTTTATTGCTGCAAGAAATGGCCTATTTACATAGACAGATGAGTCAAAGTTTACTTGATAATACGCTGCAGTTTTCATTTGTCCCGATGGATAAACTTGAGTCGTAAGAGTATCGTATGGGGCTTCTATTATCACACTATCTGTTTCCATATCTATCAACTGCACCACTGGATCGCCAACTAGTGGCACATAGCATACATAACTAGTATCGAATGTTTTAGCAAATATTATTCCACAAAAAGTGACAGCTTTTATGGATATAGTCGTATCTTCTATTAAATATGGCTGAGCAACTGCTTTTCTATACAATGCAAGCGCTGGATCTTCTTCACTGATTCCACATGGTCCCGAAAAAATTTGATACCCATCACCACCTGTATGGCAAACATTCGAAGCTAACCCATCTTCCATCACTTTAGGAAAAATAAAATCATTTGTATCTGCCCAGCAGTCTGTAGTTGTTGCTATTGTCTGTGAATACCCTAATATATAACACAATATACTACAGTAAATCAAAGCAATTATTCCTTTTTTCATTATTCTTTCCTCCTTAGCGTTATTGTTCACATATTATTTGCATTGGATTCTCTTCATATATTGTTCTTGATGTATTTACATATTGCTTATAGTAACTTGAAACATAATTTGCTACTTGCGTATTAAAATATATTAAGAATAACATAACTGGTTCTTGAATAGCGACTTCACATGCAGAATATGGCACAACAAAATGTTTATCCCATAATCTTATACTCTCTCTATCTGGATTCAATCCTGCTGCCATAAAATATTCTTTCTTGTAGTTTACCATACTTTTGTAGTATGGGTTCTTATCTATATCAAACCATGTAAAGGCATTATAGTTGGTATATATATTTGGATCAAATTCAAATATATAATCCAAATATCTTTGAGACACGCTTTGGACAATAGCTTTTGACAATATGTACAGCTTCTTTGTATCTTCTGAATAAAACATACTCAATGGTTCATACTTCGCATTATCCGTTGAAACTTTTTGTCTATTAAGAATTTGTTGATTAGGTATATCATAAACTATCACTCCTAAAAATGTAAATGGATTCACTGATAACTCTCTTATTCCCGCACTTACTGCTACCACATCATCATACATTTGAATTATCTTAACTTCTGCTTGCATATCCAATATCCTATATGTATAGATAGAATTATACATTAGGATGCTTTGGATATATGTATTCTGCAATGAAATATCTCCTTTATCAAATGGTTTTAAAATTATTCCATAATTAAGTGATTGTTCATTTTGCATATC
>JAGHSX010000085.1 GCA_018065645.1 Candidatus Scybalousia scybalohippi | reverse complement strand
CTCTTAATGACTGGATTTTCCCCTAAAAAATCTTAATGACCACTAATGACTATTGACTAATGACAAAAGTGTAAAGAGAAAGATCCAAGCAAGCGACTACCCGTTTTACGCCCGTTTTACTACCGGTGTAGGTCTGGGAATGGTTGTAATTTTGCATTCGGAATCAGTTAAAGATTTCGATTGGTCTTTCCTCATAGTTCTTTGACATATTTTGAAAACAGCCAAGCCTAGAGAGTAACAAACAACCCCCTCAAGAAGCGTATTACTTTTACAGGTTTCGGAAATTCTTAAGGATAGTATCCATGTCTGTCTTTATGGAATAGTTTCTAGCATACAGAAGATTTAGTCGGTGTAGGGTCTGTATGTCAAGAGATTTGTTGTAGACGTTGTCGGAGATAGCGAAGACGCTTTTCTTAAGCTTAGGCATGTCTTCCAGGTTGTTGTCTTCGAGATTGTAGCCCACATAGGTTTTCTTGGCTATGAATACAAGAAAGTTGTCTTTTATCGCTTTGAAAGGCTTTTTAACCGTAAACACTACAACGACACTTAAAAGCAACAAAGCTAAAGACAGGAAGAAATCCAGCAGACGTTTCTTTCTTCTGTTAGTCTCGGAACTTATGCTGTTAACACTCATAACATAGACGTCTGTAGGAGTGTTGATAGTGTTGCTGCCAATGATGAAATCGCTGTCTGGAGCGATAGTAAAACGCACGTTTACCTTGTTCATCTTGCTCATAGTGGATATGATAGCACTTTGCGACAAAGACTTGGAACAGAAGATAACCTCTCCCACCTTGTATATTCTTACAATATCTTCCAGCTGGTTAAGATTGCCAAGGAAATAGTTTCTATCTTCCTCTTCCTCGTTGGAAACCATACCTATGAACTCTGGCTGAAGATTGGTATCTTTCAACAATCTTGCCACACGCTGTGTTTCCTGTTTGTCTCCAACTATAGCGTATGAATTGATATTTTCCTCTCCTATGGTCCAGTTGCCCGTCTGCATGAAATACCTTGCATATCTTATGACAAACAGAATGGCAAAGGTAAGTATGGAACCCATAAGCACCATAGCACGAGAATACCTCATAGCTGCAGGCATAAGAGAATAGAAGACAAGAAGGCTTATCATTCCAAGCCCTACACCATAAAGCAGTTTGTATGGTCGGAATTTCTTCTCGTATCCTCCAAAGATAAACACACAAAACAGCAATATGAGTATGTAACAAGGAATTGCTACAGTGATGTAGTGTATAGGATAATATTCAGGATCATTCCAGTAGGTTGTCGCCCAGAATTTTTCTAGGAAGAAGAATCCCAAGAAGACAAAGATAAAATCAATCAATGGGAGTATGAGGTTTTTGAATATTCTGGTAACAAAAGACAGAGAAGCTCTTGCCCATATTGCCAACTTGATAATCAAAGAAAAAATCTTGGTCTGGGAAGAAGAAAGGTGTTTCTTAGCAAAAATATCCATAGCGTTGTAAAACGTATAGACATAGTTCAAAGAACCTTTCTTGGTAGATTCTCCCTTGTAGTGTATTATGCTTGTGTCTGCAAAGTAGTAGTTCTTGTAACCAGCCAAGGTAATACGATAAGACAAGTCAATGTCCTCTCCATACATGAAGAAGGTTTCATCCAACAGTCCACTCTTGTCCAGTGCCTCCTTTCTCATAAGCATGAAAGCTCCTGCAAGAATATCCACCTCATTGGTTTCCTCGTATGACAAGTGACCCATATAATATCCACAATATTTCTTGGAGTGTGGAAATATCTTGGTAAGACCAGACATTTTGCAGAAACATACCCATGGTGTTGGAAATCCACGCTTGCTTTCCTTGAGTATCTTGCCTTGTCCGTCTATCATCTTCACACCCAATCCGCCTGCATCTGGAGTCTTGTCCATAAAGTCTATACACTTGGTGAAAGTGTCTTCCTCCACCACTGTGTCGGGATTGAGCAAGAGAACATACTCTCCCTGTGAGATTCTTATGGCTTGGTTGTTGGCTCTGGCAAAACCTACATTGTCTTTGTTTTCAATCAGTTTTACCTCGGGAAACTTTTCTTTAAGCATAGCAATAGACCCGTCAACAGAGTTATTGTCCACAACAAATATCTCCGACTCCACGTTTTTCACAGCCTGTCTTACACTCAACAGACAATGCTCCAAAAAATGTTCTACGTTATAATTGACTATTACTATAGAAAGTTTCATACTCTTTTGTTTGATTTTGGATTGCAAAGATAAGTTTTTTATACGAATTTTCGTATTTTTGCAAGATTAAAATTTTAAACTAGGACGACTGCATACGAAATATGGGCATACTTTTCTACTTATTGGCTTTTTGGGGTATAAGAATTCTGCTACATTTTATAGGTTCAGATTCTGGAAAGAGTGCAGCAAAACAAATATACGCACAGCAAAACAGAAGAGTTGGAGATTTCACTATCTCTTTACTGATGTTGTTTGCCGAGGTAATGAAAGCTGACGGCAAAATACTGAGAAGTGAACTTAACGCTGTAAAACAATGGCTTGTACACAACTATGGCGAAAGTGTTACACTGGATTGTTTGAAACTATTAAAAGAACTTCTCAACCAGAATACAGACTTGTACAACGCCTGTGAGAGAATAAATGCCAGTCTAGACTATTCCAACCGTTTACAACTTATTCATTGTCTTTTCGGCATAGCATTGGCAGACGGAGAGGTTGCCAAACAAGAGACTTACACTATAGAAAAGATTGCCAACCTGTTGAGGATAAGCAATGCAGACTATACAACCATACAAAACATGTACTTCAAGAATGCAGACTCTGCATACAAAATACTTCAAGTGGAAAAATCTGCAACAGACGAAGAGGTAAAGAAAGCATACAAAAAGCTTTGCATAAAATATCATCCAGACAAGGTAGCGCACTTGGGAGAAGAAGCACAGAAAGCTGCGAATGAGAAATTTCAGAAGATAAATGAAGCTTTTGAAACCATAAAAAAGGAAAGGAATATTAACTAATGTTTACAGAATATTCTCTTTGGTTTCTGCCGCTAATAATTTTGGTGTCACTGGGCATCAGTTGGCTTTTCTACTTTTTTAGAAAGGATAAAGCTTATTCCCAAAGACAAAGATACATTCTTTCTACCTTGAGATTTTTGTCTTTGTTCCTTATTTTATTCTTATTTCTTTCTCCTGTCAAAAGAGTAAAGCACAAGACAATAGAAAAACCAACTATAGTAGTAGTTCAGGACAATTCTTCTTCTATTACCTATGGCAAACCAAGCGACAGTGCTTTTTATAGAGGAGAATATTTGAAGAAACTCGCTTCCCTTTCCCACTCATTGAAACGAGATTACAATGTAGTAAATCTTAGTTTTGGCAGTACTCAGCAAGAGATAGAGAAAGACAAGGATTTTACCAACAGCATAGACTATAAAGATTTTGCTACAGATTTTTCTACCCTTTACTCCTATATTGCAGAGAACTATTCTAGCGAAAACCTTTCTGCCATAGTTCTTGCCAGCGACGGCATCAATACTCAAGGGGGAAACATGCTCAACCTTAACAGTGAGATTTCTTGCCCTATTTACACCATAGCCATGGGCGACAACAGAGTAAAGAAAGATATAAGGATTTCCGACGTGCAATACAACAAGGTTGCTTTTCTAGACAATGAGTATCCATTGGAAATCACCATAGTTGCAGACAAACTCAAAGGTAAGACTTCTTCCCTTTTCATAGAGAAAGGCGGAGCTAGAACACTTGTAAAAAACATAAATATAACAGAAGATGATTTTTCCGTTACCATTCCTTACACTTCCATAGCTAAGAAGGTCGGCACAGAAAAAGTCTCCTTCATACTTTCCACTGTGGACAATGAGGAAAACACTATAAACAACAGAAAAGATATTTATGTAGAAGTGCTGGATTCCAAGAAGAAGATACTTATTCTTGCTTCCGCTCCTCACCCTGATATTGCTGCTTTCAAATCAGTTATAGAGCAGAACAAGAACTATGAGAGCCAGTTCGCCACAATGGAAGACATGAGCAAGGTAAAGGACATTTCTGCCTACGATATGATTATCTTGCACAATCTTCCAAACAATACTAACTCTACTAATATTGTTAAAAATTTTATGGACAAGGATATTCCTTTGTTGTTCGTAATTGGACAAAACACAAACATTGCCTTGTTCAACAGCCTTAAAACCTCTTTGTACATCACTCCTCTTTCCTCTGGTACCAACCAGAGCATCGCCTCTTACAATAGTTCTTTCTCTTTGTTCACTATGTCCGAAAATTGCGAAAACATCATAAAGAACTTTCCACCACTGCTTTCTCCTATAGCCAAATACTCTATGGCTGAAAATTCCAACATTCTGCTTTATCAAAAAATAGGCTCTGTTTCCACATCTTATCCTTTGATAGCATTCAGCGAAAACGGCAACACAAAGACAGGCTTCATACTTGGAGAAAACATCTGGAGATGGAGAGTAAACAATTACCTTATCAATCAGACTCACGAGGAAAGCGATGAACTTATAATGAAAACATTGAAACTGGTTGCCGACAAGTCTGCACGCTCCCATTTCCACATAGAGTATAAGGAAATATACTCTCAAAATGAAGACATTATACTGCAAGCGCAACTGTACAATGAAAACTTTGAACTTGTAAACACTCCTGAGGTTGAAATACTTCTTACACACAAAAACAAAACATCAAAATACACCTTTGGCAAGACTCACAACGCTTATGTGCTAAACCTTGGAAAGATGGATGAAGGCGAATATTCTTTTCTTGCCAAGACAAGCATGTCCAACAAGAATTATACAGAAAAAGGTGCTTTTGTTGTTAGTTGCATAGCTCTTGAGCAGAGCGACTTAAGAGCGAAACACAACGAGCTTTACACACTTTCATCTTCAACAGGGGGAAGCATGGTTTATCCAAAAGATGTGGAGAAACTTGAAAAACTGATAACGAATAATCAAGATATAAAACCTGTAATTCACCTTAACATAGAAAACAGAAGATTTATCTCTCTATGGTGGTATTGGTTGCTGATAATACTTTCTCTGGGTGGAGAATGGTTTTTAAGAAAATATTGGGGTAGAATATAGAATTATGAACCTGAAAGAACAAATAGACAACGATATTTTTAGACTTATTGGCTCTGTTGCTGATAGTATGAATCTGGATACTTATGTGGTGGGAGGATTTGTAAGAGACACTATCATGCACAGACCAAGCACAGACATAGATGTTGTAACCATTGGCAGCGGAATAGAACTAGCAAAAACTGTTGCTGACAAAATCCCTCACAACAAAAAAGTATCTGTCTTCAAGAACTTTGGCACAGCCATGATTCACTATACTCTTGACGGCAAAGAGTGGCAGGTGGAATTTGTAGGAGCAAGAAAAGAATCCTACAGAAGAGATTCTCGCAAACCTATTGTTGAAGACGGAACATTGGAAGATGACCAGAACCGCAGAGATTTTACTATCAACGCTATGGCTATCTCTCTTAACAGTAAAAACTTTGGAGAACTTGTAGATCCTTTTGACGGATTGGGAGACATAAGCAGACAAATCATAAGAACGCCTCTGGATCCAGACATTACTTTCTCTGATGACCCACTAAGAATGTTGCGTTGCATAAGATTTGCTTCCCAGTTGGACTTTTCCATACTTCCAGAAACTTTTGACGCTATCACTCGAAACAGAGAACGTATAAGAATAATCTCTCAGGAAAGAGTAGCAGAAGAACTTAATAAGATGATTCTCTCTCCTTTCCCTTCCATGGCATTTAAACTATTGGACAGATGCGGCTTATTGGAAATAATCTTTCCAGAAATGGTTGCTTTGAAAGGTGTTGAAAGTGTAGGAGAAAAATCACATAAAGACAATTTCCGTCACACACTTGAGGTTTTGGACAATGTTGCAAAACAATCTTCAAACCTTTGGTTGCGCTGGGCAGCCATTCTTCACGATATTGCAAAGCCTTTATGCAAGAGATTTGACGGAAAGACAGGCTTTTCTTTCCATGCCCACGAAGTAAAAGGTTCCAAGATGGTGCCTAAAATCTTCCGCAGAATGAAACTGCCTTTGAATGAGAACATGAAATACGTTCAAAAGCTTGTATTTCTTCACCTTCGCCCTATAGCTTTAGTTGAAGACGAGGTTACAGATTCTGCAGTAAGAAGATGTTTGTTTGAAGCTGGAGATGATATTGATGATCTTATGATATTGTGCCATAGTGACATCACTTCCAAAAACCTTGCCAAGAAAGCCAAATACATGGCTAACCTTGAGCTTGTGAAGAAGAAAATGGAAGAGATTGAGGAAAAAGACAGAATACGCAACTTCAAAGTTCCTGTAACAGGAGAAGACATTATGAGTCTTTATGGTCTTGAACCTTGCAAACAAGTTGGAATATTGAAAGACACTATAAAAGATGCCATTCTCGACGGACAAATTCCAAACGACAGAGAAGCAGCTTTGCAACTTCTTTACTCTGAAGCAGAAAAACTTGGTCTAACTCTAAAGAAATAAATGAAAACACTCTACATCATAGCCGGACCAACAGCCAGCGGCAAGACAAGTTTTGCCATAGAGCTTGCGCAGAAACTGAATACTGAGATAGTTTCTGCAGACTCTAGACAAATATTCAAGGAGATGAATATAGGAGTAGCACGTCCTACACCAGAGGAGTTGTCTATGGTCAAGCATCATTTGATTGCCACCTGGAGCGTTTTGGAAGATTACAATGTGGCTCGCTACGAGAAAGAGGCTTTACAAATCATAGATTCTCTATTTCAAAAACATGACAATCTTGTCCTTTGTGGTGGAAGTGGCATGTACATCAACGCTATTGTCAATGGAATAGATGAAATGCCAGACTGCGACGCAGAGATAAGAAAAGAATTACAGAAAACATTTGAAGAAAAAGGACTTCCCTATCTGCAGGACTTACTGAAAGAGAAAGACCCTGTATATTTTTCAGAAGCAGACATTCAGAACCACAGAAGAGTTATGCGTGCCTTGGAAGTATGTTTTCAAACTGGCAAACCTTTCTCTTCTTTCCGTCTAGACAAAAAAGCTGAGAGAAATTTCAACATAAAAATCTTTGGAATAGAACGTGAAAGAGAAGAACTGGTAGAAAGAATAGACACAAGGGTTGACCTTATGATGCAGATGGGACAAAAGGAAGAGGCTAGAGAACTATACAAGTACAAAGATCTTCCCTCTTTAAGCACAGTAGGTTACAGAGAATTGTTTGAGTATTTTGACAACCGACTTACTCTTGACCAAGCCATAGAACAGATAAAGATTCACACACGCCAATATGCTAAAAGACAGATGACATGGTTTAGAAAAACAGAAGGAATCAACTGGCTTAACTTTAGCAAAGGAAATATAAATATTGAAGAAATAATATGAGAAATAAACAAATCATCATTTTACTAAGCCTTTGTCTGTGTTTTGCTTGTGCAAAAGCTCAGTTAATAAGCATAGACAACGACTCCAATCTTATCTACAATCCTTCCTTTGAAGAACACCTTTCCTGTCCTCAAAGAATTGACCCTTATGGCTATATGGATGAGCCAATAGCATGGTGGCAACCTACCAACGGCTCTGCAGACTATTACAACAACTGTGGAGGAAAGCAATGTCAAGTACCTAAAAACAAGCTTGGAATACAATATCCAAGAAGTGGCGGAAGCATGGTGGGAATCTATTGTTCCCTAACCGACTACAGAGAATACATAGAAACAGAACTTAAAGACAAACTTCAAAAGGGAGAAACCTATCATCTGTCTTTCTATGTAAGCCTTAGCGAATATTCTCCAGAAGCTGTTGCCACAATAGGAGGTCTTCTTTCCTCAAAGATGATAAGCGACACTTGCCGTACAATGCTTACACAAAATGATATAAAAGTATCTGAAAGTGGAATAAAACAAAAACTTGCAACTTACTACAAACCACAGGTAGTAAACCCTTTTGCTAAACCTTTGGTTGATACTATAAACTGGATGAAAATAGAAGGAGATTTTGTGGCAGAAGGTGGAGAAAAATTCCTTACCATAGGCAACTTCTATCCTGCAGAACAGAGCAACGTAGTCTCCCCTAACGGACTTAGACACATTCTTCCAGGAGCATACTATTACATAGACGATGTGGAACTTTACTGCACAACCTGTGGTAAGACAAAACAGATTGGCGACATTTCCATCACGAAGACCAAAGATACTATGGATTATTCTGTAGGTAAGGTAATAGTGTTGGAAAACATCTTCTTCGATTTTGACAAAAGCGTCCTATTGCCTCAAAGCTATGTGGAACTGCACAACCTTATAAATCTGTTGAATTCACAACCCAACATGAAGATAGAACTCTCTGGACACACAGACAACAAAGGTAAAGATAAATACAATCTCCAACTCTCTTTAGATAGAGCAAAAGCTGTCTATGATTATCTCATCCTTGCAGGCATAGATAAGAAACGATTGAAATTCAAGGGATACGGCTCTACACAACCTATTGCCGACAACAAAACCGACGAGGGCAGAGCAAAAAACCGTAGAGTAGAATTCAAAATAACAGATCTATAAAAATCCATTAAATTTACCCTGACTTTCTACCCAAGAAAAAACATCAAATAAAAATTTTCTAAAACGAAGAGTTAGAAAAATAAAACGAAGAGTTACGCCAGCGAAACGAAGAGTTATTTTTTTACCATCAAGAATTTATTTCTTGGCTTTGTCTTTGGGGAAAATGTTGTATCTTTGCAAACATATAAAACATAGAAAAAATATGAAAAAAATATTTTATACATTGGCTTTTGTTACTGTAAGCGCTTTAATGATTGTTGCTTGTGACAGAACATCAAATTGCGAGTGTGAGGTAACAACTCAAAGCAATACAATCCACAATTTTGTATTGGTAGATTATGAAGGTGATTGTGACGGAGTTAACAACGATGAGATACCAAGCTCATGGGAAGATGTATTGATAGAAAATAGCCATGTAAATTGTCAAGCTGCAGACGAATAAACAATAGAAATATAAAATGAGAACTGTTATAAAAAATATCAAGAGTCTTGTTCAGGTAGAAGATAAGGCTCGCTTGGCTGTATGTGGAAAAGATATGGCTGAGGTAAAATGCATAGACAATGCATATCTTTTGATAGAAGATGGTATAATAAAAGACTTTGGCACAATGGATTCTTGTCCAAATGCAGACAAGGAAATAGATGCTACAGGCAGATTTGTACTTCCTTCTTTCTGTGACTCACATACACACTTAGTTTATGCAGGTAGCAGAGAAATAGAATACATAGACAAAATAAAAGGTCTTTCATACGAAGAAATAGCTGAACGTGGTGGCGGTATAGTAAACTCTGCCCTTCGTTTGCAAAAAGCTTCAGAAGAAGAACTTTATGATGATGCTATGCAAAGACTTGAAGGCATGATAAAACTTGGTACTGGTGCTGTGGAAATAAAATCAGGATATGGTTTTACTACAGAGGCTGAGTTGAAAATGCTTAGAGTCATAAGAAAACTTAAGGAAAATTCTCAATTGACTATCAAAGCTAATTTCCTTGGAGCACACGGAGTACCAATGGAATATCGTGGCAATATAGATGCTTTTGTTGACAAGATAGTTGATGAAATGATACCAAAGGTTGCAGATGAAGGTCTTGCAGACTTTATAGATGTATTCTGTGACAAAGGTTTCTTTACTGTAGAGCAAACTGACAGAATGTTGTTTGAAGGTGTTAAACGTGGTTTGAAACCAAAGATTCATGCTAATGAACTTGCTGCTTCTGGCGGTATTCAAGTGGGTGTGAAATACAATGCTTTGTCTGTTGACCACCTTGAATATACTGGTGATGCAGAAATAGAATGTTTGAAGGCTTCTCAAACTATGCCAACTATTCTTCCTGGTGCTGCGTTCTTCTTAAATATGCAATGTGCACCTGCAAGAAAGATGATGCAGGCAGGTCTTCCTATTGCTATGGCTTCAGACTTCAACCCAGGATCTTCTCCTAGTGGAAATATGCAACTGATACTTACTTTTGCATGTGTAAACTACAAACTTACACCACAAGAAGCTATCAACGCAACAACTATAAACACAGCTTATGCTATGGATGTTGTTGACAAACTTGGCTCTATTTGCAAGGGTAAAGTTGCAAACTTCTACATCACAAAGGAAATACCTTCTATAGAATACCTTCCATACTACTATGGCGAAAACAAAGTAGAAAAAGTATTCTTAAACGGAAAAGAAATACAATAAAAAACAAAATCTTGCGTTTTACACTGGATAAGACGCAAGATTCAGTTCTTTTTATACAATTTTATAGTAGAAAAGACAAATTAGATATTATTGATATAAAAGTCTAACCTGTTATCTCCTACCACCCTCGTGCTTATTTTTTTATTGGTAGGAATGGCAGGTTTTTTTGTACCCTTACCTATTGTTCCATTACCAGTAAGCACGTAGGCTTCGTCCCAGAGATTGTTTTCAAGAAATGCTTCTATAGTATTTTTTCCTCCTTCTATAATTATTGAGCCTATACCTTTAGAATAAAGTTTTGATAAAATCTCTTTTAGATAGTTTTCTTTGGATTGCAGTTTTATGTATTCTACATTTACTTCTATAGAATCTTTAACATTATTGAAAACTATGGTTCTGCTGGAAGAGTCAAAGATTTTTCTATCCTTAGACAAAGAACAATCTCTATCGTAAACCACTCTAAAAGGATTTTTTCCAGAATATTCTCGTACTGTCAAAGAAGGGTTATCATTTACAACAGTATTGTAACCCACCATTATAGCATCTTCTTCTGCCCTTTGCTTATGAACAAATACTTTCATAGCATCATTGGTAAACCAATAATTTTGATTTGGGTTTTCTTCTCTGTCTATGTCTATGAAACCATCTTTGCTTTGAGCATATTTGATAATAATATATGGACGTTTATTTTCTTGGTTGCAGAAAAATCTACGATTCAACCATCTTCCTTCTTCTTCCATCACACCAGTAACGACTTCTATTCCGTTATCTTTCAAAATCTTTATTCCACCACCATCTACTTTAGGGTTTGTATCTCTATTGGCTATAACGCATTTTTTAAGTTTATTATCTACCAACAACTTTGCACAAGGAGGTGTTTTCCCATAATGACAACAAGGTTCCAAACTTACATAAATAGTAGAGTCTTTCAACAAACTTTTGTCTTTCACAGAGTTTACAGCATTTACTTCTGCATGCGCTTCTCCATATTTCTTATGATAACCCTCTCCTATTATTTTTCCATTATGCACTATCACGGCTCCAACCATAGGATTAGGACTGACGTGTCCTGCACCCATTTTTGCAAGTTGGAAACAACGTTTCATAAAATCTTTGTCTGTTGTCATAGTTTTTCTTTGTATTTTTGCAAACGCAAATTTACGAAAAAGAGATGAAAACCAAATCAAACAGAATAGAAGATATAATAGAATATATTTACAAAGAATTGAAAAACAAATATCAAGACAATGAAATAAAATCTTTTGTAAATATACTTTTTGAGCATTTTGCACAGTTAAACTCTGCTCATATTATGGCTTTTCCTCAAGAAACCATCAATGAATCTTCGCTTTTGGAGATTGTTTTAGCTACTCAAGAATTAAAAAAACATAAACCAATACAGCAAATAATAGGAAAAGTTGATTTTCTTAACATTTCTTTGGAGGTAAACGAAAACGTACTTATTCCTCGCCCAGAGACAGAAGAACTTTGCCAAACTATTATACAGGAAAATCAAGAGAAAAATCTGGATATCATGGACCTATGCTCTGGTAGTGGGTGCATTTCACTCTCTCTTGCAAAAAACATAGCACAAAGCAAGATAGTAGGAGTAGATATTTCTACAGAAGCATTATCTGTTGCTAGAAGAAACAATGAGGTTCTTGGTCTTGACGTAGAATATATAGAAGCAAACATTCTAGAAGATTTTAATGTAGATAAAGAGTTTGACATTATTGTTTCCAACCCTCCATACGTTATGAATAAAGAAAAAGAACAGATGGAGAAAAACGTATTGGATTATGAACCACATCTGGCTTTATTTGTAGAAGATGAAAATCCGTTAATTTTTTACAAAGCTATAGAAAAGTTTGCAAAGAATCATTTAAGAAGTAGTGGTAAGATTTACCTAGAAATAAATGAATCTCTTGCCAAAGAAACTATTGCATTATTCTCTTCGGAAGAATATTCCTATCAAATAGTAAAAGACTTATTCCAAAAAGATAGATTTATCTTTCTACAAAAGAAATAAAAAAAAGGAAGTCTCCATTAACTCTGCTAGCCATAGGCGGATAAAGTTTTCCATCTATCACCTGCATAGAACGATAGGTCTTAATAGTTTCTTCACTATTAAGTTTATCTATCAATTTCTTGTCTGTTACAACACTATATCTTACCTGTTCTTCTTCTGCAAGTGAAAATTCTTCTCCATTCTTTTTGTCAGTTTGAGAATTTGTTGTATCTTTACCATCCAAAGACAAGTCTTGCGAAACGTCAGAAAGGGCAGCTGCGGAATCGCTTTGCGATGAAAGAATGAGGAATTGCCCGCCCTCTCGCAAGGTTTGTCTTTTTTTTTCTTTGTCTGTATGCACAATAATAGGTTATAATGTTTACTTATTTTGGTGTTTGTAGAATATGTTGTATCTTTGCAAACGAATCTTTTGAAACGACAGAGTCATTATCGTTATCTTTTGATAGCGGCGACACGGTTTTAGAAGATTCTTTTTTATTTCTATCATTTACACTATACTTTTCTTCTTTGCCAGTTTTATTTTCTCCCACAGCACTTTCTTGAAACATAGCTACCCACATATCTCTGGCATTAGCTAGGTTTTCTGCAAGTTCGTTATCTTTTGTTTCTATTGCAATTTCGTTTCGATAAATTAAAACTTCGTTTTAGTAAGTTAGAATCAAGTTTTAATGATTTAAAACGAAGAGTTGATAATATTTTCTCAATGAGATAAATATCTTTCTCAGTGAGAAAAATATGTTTCTCAATGAGAAACTAACATTAGAATCAAAAGATAGAAGATGAAAAGCTAGTTTCTGATTGATATTATCTTTTCCTGAAATCGCCTATCAACTAATATGCCCTACTAAAACAAAAGTTGTCAAATTATTTTAGTACAAGACATATTACAATATTTCTATTCCGTAGATAGATTGTAGTTTTGAAAGAAATTCCTGATGACGATCCTGGTTGATAGTAAGAAGGATTTCATTACCAGAAGTAAAGGTATAATTTTCTTTTGTCAAGGCGTTATCTTTGATAAACTTATTTACCTGTGACATTATGCTGTATGGAAATGAGAACTTTATATTTGATTGCAAAGTTTGCTCTATGATAGTTGCATTTGCAACAACTTCTTCTGCTGCTTGTCTGTATGCTTTTGCAAGATTACTTGCTCCCAGTTTTATACCACCGAAATATCTTACTACAACTATAAGTATATTTGTCAGTTGTTTGGATTCTATCACACCATAAATCATATCTCCTGCTGTATGTGCAGGTTCTCTGTCATCAAAAGCTCTATGCTGTTCTTGTTTTTCTATACCTGTTCTCCAGGCAAAACAATGATGTCGAGCATCATAATACTCTTTCTTCAAAGCATCTACCAAATCTTTTACTTCATCTGGAGACTGTATAGGATAAGCAAATGAGAGGAAAGAACTTTTTCTTTCCTTGTACTCCCCTTTTGATGCTTCTTTTATAGTCTGAAAGGTATCCATTCAAAAGATTTATTTAAGCATTGAGATAGATTTTTTCAATGCGTCCATAAATATATCTATTTCTTCTATGGTAGAATACATTGCAAAAGAAAGTCTGTCTGTACCAGATATTCCATAATGTTGCATAACAGGTTGAGCACAATGGTGCCCTGTTCTAATAGCCACACCTTGCATATCCATTATAGTACCTAAATCCAAATGATGTATATCTCCTACAAGGAATGAAATGCAAGAAGATTTATGCTCTGAAGTTCCAAATATACGCATATCTTCTATCTCCTGCATTCTCTGCATTGCGTAATCCATAAGGTGATCTTCCCACACTACTATATCTTTTACTCCTACCTGCTTTACATATTCCAAAGCCACACCAAGACCTATTGTATCTGCAACAGAAGGTGTTCCTGCTTCAAAACGGAAAGGAATACCATTGAAAGTAGTTTCTTGCATAGTAACTTCCTTTATCATCTCTCCACCTCCATGGTAAGGATACATCTTTTCAAGAAGATCTTTTTTGCCATAAACAACGCCTATACCCATTGGAGCATAAACCTTATGACCTGAGAAACAATAGAAATCACAATCCAAATCCTGTACATCTATATCAAGGTGTGCAATACTCTGTGCACCATCAACAATTACCATAGTATTGTTTTTATGACAAAGTTCTATAATTTCTTTTACAGGATTTATAGTTCCAAGAGTGTTGGATATATGTGCCAATGACAAAAGTCTTGTGTTTGGAGTAAGCAATGATTTCAACTTTTCCAAATCCAAATCTCCATTATCCAAGAAAGGAACATAATTTAATTTAAAATGATGTTTCTCTCTTGCTATGTGCCAAGGTACTATATTGGAATGGTGCTCCATTTCAGTAATAAGCACTTCGCTGTCTGGAGTAAGGAATGAATGGGAAATACTTTCTGCTAAAAGATTTATAGACTCTGTAGTGCCTCGAGTAAAGATAATATTTGAAGTATGAGGTGCATTTATAAAACTTCTCACACGTTCTCTGGCCAACTCAAAAGCATCGGTAGCTTCTCCACTAAGCCAATGTACACCTCTATGAACATTAGCATTAAGAGTTGTATAATAATTATTCAAAGAATCTATAACACATTGAGGCTTTTGTGTTGTAGCTGCATTATCAAAATAAATGAGAGGTTTTGTACCTCTCACTTTTATATCAAGTAATGGAAAATCTTTTCTTATATCTTGTACATTAAGCATTAAAGTATATCCTCCAAGTTTATCAATTAGCCGATATTATTTTACAAGTACTATATCTGGAATTTCAGATATAAGATCTACATAGTGGAAAGTAAGTCCTTCTAGATATATTTGATTGATATCTTCTATATCTTTCTGATTTTTGCGAGAAAGAATAATATCTGTAATCTTTGCTCTCTTGGCTGCAAGTATCTTTTCTTTTATTCCACCTACTGGAAGTACATTACCTCTAAGAGTTATCTCTCCAGTCATTGCAAAGTTGTGATTTACCTTTTTGTTGGTAAATACACTAAGCATAGCTGTAAACATAGTTACACCAGCAGAAGGACCATCCTTTGGTGTTGCTCCCTCAGGGCAATGAATGTTAAGGTCTTTGGTTTCAAAGATGTTTTCATCTATTCCCAACACATCAGCATTTGACTTAATATATTCATATGCCAATGTTGCAGACTCTTTCATCACATTTCCTAGATTACCTGTAAGGTTTATAGCACCTTTTCCCTTGCATGTAGAAGCTTCTACAAACAATATCTCTCCTCCTACTTCCGTCCATGCAAGACCTGTAACAACTCCTACGTAGTCTTTGTCAAGCAATAGATCGTGATAAGATGTTGGCAAACCAAGTATAGATTGCAAGTCTTTTTCCTGAATTGCTTTCTTGTAGTCTTTTTCTTCTGCTATCTCAACGACACGATGTCTTACCAACTTGGCAATAACTTTATCTAGTCTTCTAACACCAGACTCTCTTGTATAGTTATTGATAAGATTTGAAACCACCTTATCTGAAATAGATATTTGAGATTTTTTTATTCCGTTAGCTTTAATATTGTTTGGTATAAGATGGCGTTTTGCTATCTCTATTTTTTCTTCTTCTATATATCCTGAAATATCTATAATCTCCATACGGTCTATCAAAGCAGGGTGCACATTTGCCAAAGAATTAGCTGTAGCAACAAACATTACCTGTGACAAATCGTAGTCAATATCAAGATAATTGTCGTGGAAAGCAGTATTTTGTTCTGGATCCAATACCTCAAGCATAGCCGCTGCAGGATCTCCATTGACACTCATACCCATAATCTTGTCTATTTCATCAAGAACAAAAACAGGGTTTGAATATTTAACTTTTGAAAGAGATTTAAGTATTCTGCCAGGCATAGCACCTATGTATGTACGTCTATGACCTCTTATCTCGCTTTCATCATTTACACCACCAAGAGCTATACGAATATATTCTCTGTTCATAGCTTTTGCAATACTCTTTCCCAATGATGTCTTACCAACTCCTGGAGGTCCTACAAGACAAAGAATTGGAGAGGTTGTATTCTTTTTCACCTTTAAAACAGAAAGATATTCTATTATTCTTTCCTTGACTTTCTCCAAGCCATAATGGTCTTCATCCAAGACTTTACGAGCTTTGTCTATGTTGTAATTATCCTCACTTACATTATTCCAAGGAAGATCCAATATAAAGTTGATATAATTCAACTCTATGGAATAATCTGGTGACGATGTGTGTATGTTTGATAATTTCTTTATCTCTTTTTCAAATATTTCCTTTACGCTATCATTCCAATGTTTTTTCTTGGCTTTTTCTTTCAACTCCTGAATAGTCTGTTCTGCAGGATTGCCACCAAGTTCTTCTTGAATAGTCTTTAGCTGTTGGTTAAGGAAATATTCTCTTTGTTGCTTGTCTATATCGGTAGATACTTTTTGCTGTATTTGTATCTTAACCTCTTGTTCGTGTATTTCTTTGTCAAGATATGAGAGAACCTTATTCATTCTCTTAGAGAAGTCATTTATCTCTAACAGTTTCTGTTTCTCTTCTACTGTGATATTTAGTTGTGAAGCTACATAGTTGAGCAAGTAGTAAGGATTTTTTATATTCTTTGGAGCCAACACCAAGTTTGGTGGAATATTTGGTGTAAGCTTCAAAAGCTTCATATACATATCTTTCAATGTAGAAGCAAGAATATCTGCATCCTTAGGAGTTTTTCTGGCAGGATCATCGTGTTTGGCGTATGTTCCCTTCCAATATGGCTCTGTTGCAGTCAAACCTTGAAATTTAAATCTATCCAATCCTTGCAAGATAACCATAACACTATCATCTGGCATAGTGTATGTCTCAACTACTCTTGCAAATGTACCTACCTTATATAAATCTTCTGTCTGTGGTTCGTCAATATCTGTCTTTTGAGAAACAATACCTATGACTTTCTTGTTACGATAAGCATCTTTAATCAAAGCTATAGACTTATCTCTGCCAGCTGTAACAGGCATAATAATAGTAGGGAAAAATACATTTCCTCTCAAAGGAAGAACAGGAACTTCCTCTGGTATATCCATATCTAGTTCAGCATCAGAAAACTGATGACCGCTTGTTATTATAGGTATTATATCTGCATCCTCTGCACCAACAGCCTTCAAAAGGCTATCTATCACATTTTTCTTTTTTCTATCTGACATTTATTTAGTTTCTTCTGTCTTTTAATGCTTCTTTATAAACATGTCTTAATATATTCTTATCTACCTCTGACATTACTATATCTCGTCTAGACTCTACTATCTCTGCCACCTTTATCGCTGATTCTATTTCATAAACCTTTACACCTGTAATACCGCCCCAAGAGAAAGAAGGAATATAGTTTCTTTGATAACCATGACCAAAGATATTACAATAAACTCCTATCACAGAGCCAGTGTTAAACATAGTGTTGATACCACACTTGGAATGGTCACCCATAATAGTTCCTACGAACTTAGTACCAGTTGGAACAAATGTATTCTGTCCTATGCTCCATAGTCTAACATCTGCATAGTTGTTTTTTAATGTAGATGTATTTGAATCTGCTCCAATGTTACACCATTCGCCCAAAACACTATTTCCAAAGTATCCGTCATGAATCTTGCTAGAGTATCCGTACATCACAAGATTGCTAACTTCTCCTCCTACTTTGCAATATGGTCCTAGAGTTGTGCCACCATATATCTTGGAAGACATTCTGACTACTGTATGCTCACACATAGCAAATGGTCCACGTATTGCAGCATTTTCCATAATCTCTGCATCTTTTCCTATATATATAGGACCAGTTGATGCATTAAGAATAGCGAACTCTACCTTTGCTCCTTCTTCCACAAATATATCTTCACCCAATACTCTGTTGGTACTGCTTAATGGTTGAGACTTTCTTCCCTGTGTAAGTATTTTAAAATCACTTCTAATCTCTTTATCATTCAACTGAAACAAGTCCGCAAGAGTATTTACTTTAGTAAATTCTCCGTCAAACTCTATTTCTTCTGAACTTTCTTCTTTATCACTTAAAAAATCTTCTTTTGTCTTATATACTGCTATGACGATTTCTCCTTTTAAAAGAGTTTGTCCCAATGTCATATTTTTGATAACATCAACTAATTGCTGTGTAGGACACACAGATCCATTGATAAGCATCATGGCTTCAGACATACATGTTGGATATTTCTCAGCAAGATAATCTTCTGTCAAGGTAGAAGTTTTTTCTCCAAGAAATTTCTCCCACTTCTCTCTTATGGTCATTATACCTAAACGGATGTCACAGACTGGTCTTGTGTATGTCATTGGTTTCAATGCTTCTCTTACAGCATAGTCATACAATATGTAA
>JAGHSX010000191.1 GCA_018065645.1 Candidatus Scybalousia scybalohippi | reverse complement strand
TTTACTTATATGTCAGGACATAATAAATGGTCAACCATTAAGAGAAAAAAAGGTGCTTTGGATGCTAAACGTTCAAAGATATTTTCAAAAATCATTAAGGATATTACTGTAGCAGTTAAAGAAGGTGGTCCAGATCCAGAAGCAAATGCTCGTTTGCGTCTTGCAGTTCAAAATGCAAAAGGTGCTAATATGCCTAAGGATACTTTGCAAAGAGCTATTTCTAAAGCTAATGATAAAGGTACAGCATCTTTGATGGAAGTAAACTTTGAAGGATATGCTCCTCACGGAATCGCTATTTTCGTAGAATGTTTGACAGACAACAATAACCGTACTGTTGCTTCTGTTCGTTCATTGTTTACAAAATATGGTGGTAACCTTGGTAATAATGGTTCTCTTGCTTTCTTGTTTGAAAGAAAAGGTGTTTTCTCTATAAAGAAAGAAGGAAAAGACCCAGAAGAACTTGAAATGACTCTTATAGAAGCAGGAGCTGACGATATAGAACAAGATGACGAATACTTCACAGTTTATACTAAGATGGAAGACTTTGCTAACATGCAAAGAGGTCTTGAAGCTGCAGGTCTTGAAGCAGAAAGTGCAGAACTTCAAAGAATACCTAATGATACAGTTACTCTTCCATTGGAACAAGGTTTAAAAGTTTTGAAACTTATCAATATGATTGAAGATGATGATGACGTTCAAAACGTTTACCACAACCTTGAAATGACTGAAGAACTTCTAAACGCAGACGAATAATATTTAGAGAGAAGATAAAATGTCAAAGCTTTACCTTGTTCCTACTCCAGTAGGTAATCTGGAAGATATGACATTCAGAGCGATAAGGGTGTTGAAATCCGTTAGTCTAATACTAGCGGAGGATACAAGGACATCCTTACCGCTTCTTTCTCATTATGAAATAAAGACTCCTTTAATGTCTCATCATCTTTTCAACGAACATCAGTCTGTGACTTCTGTTGTTGCACGATTAAAGAGTGGTGAAGACATTGCTTTGATAACAGATGCAGGTACTCCAGGTATTTCTGATCCTGGTTTTTTATTGACACGAGAGTGTGTTAAAGAAGGAATAGATGTAGAATGCCTTCCTGGTGCGACAGCGTTTGTTCCAGCATTGGTAGATTCAGGTTTCCCTTGTGATAAGTTTTGTTTTGAAGGATTCTTACCACATAAGAAAGGAAGACAATCTCGTTTGGAAGAGCTTAAAGAAGAAAATCGTACAATAATATTTTATGAGTCTCCATTTAGAGTTGGAAAAACTCTGGAGCAACTTAGAGATACTTTCGGTGGAGAAAGAAAAGTTTGTGTTTCAAGAGAGATAAGCAAAAAATTTGAGGAACACGTTCGTGGAACTCTTGAAGAAATGGCTAGTCAATACAAAGACAAGCAACTGAAGGGTGAATTTGTTATCATTCTTTCTGCAGTGGAAAAAGAAGAAAGAAAAGTAAAAGGCAACAAATTCAAACAGGAAGAAACAGAAGAATAATCCTACTTTATTTCTTTATAACTCTGTTTTGGTGCTCATTTACATATGCAGCCCAGGAAAGTGTTTTTGTCTTAGGTTTCTTTGCGGCAACTTGAGCATTTACTCCTGTGTCTAGTTTTTGACTTTGATTGCAATAACAAACAGCAACAGCAACAGCATCTGAAGCGTCAAGGTATTTTGGATCTTCTGTTATAAGTCCCATCATTTTTAACATCTTTTCCACTTGTTCTTTGCTTGCATTTCCGTTTCCTGTTATTGCTTGTTTTACTGTTTTAGGAGGAAATTCTGTAAAAGGAATATCTCTGGACAATCCAGCTGCGATACAAATTCCCTGAACTCTTCCAAGTTTCAACATACTTTGCACATTCTTGTAGTAAAAAGGTGCTTCCAATGCAAGCATATCTGGTTTGAATTCATCAATCTTTTGAAGTACGAAATCAAATATTGTTTTCATTCTTGTACTCATCTCAACTTTTGTGTTAAGTTTTAGAACGTTCATTTCTAAAAGTTCTAATTTCTTTCCCACTTTTTTGACAAATGAGTAACCCATTACGTTTGTTCCAGGATCTATTCCCAATATTATTTCTTCTTTTACAGTTTGCATATTGCCTTAGGTAAATAGTTGATCAAGTCTGTTGCAATTATAGATTTTTCTCCTAGTTCTTCTTTTGCTAAATCACCACTTAATGCGTGGAGATACACTCCAAGTTTTAGACTATCCGATGTGCTGAATCCTTGAGAGAGAATTCCTAGGATGATTCCAGTAAGCACGTCGCCACTTCCTGCAGTTGCCATTCCTGGATTGCCAATAACATTGTAGAAAATCTCTCCATTGTTGCAAGCAATTGCACTCACGCCTCCTTTAAGTAGGATATTAACTCCTCGTTCTTTGGAAAGATTTTTCATAAGATTTATTTTTTCATTGTAAGCCATCTTGCCAAAAAGTCTTTCAAATTCTTTAGGATGCGGAGTAAGAATAGTATTATTGTTTAATAATTCTATAAAATTAGGAATCTTTGCTAATAGATTTAGTCCGTCTGCATCGATTATGATTGGTTTTGTATTTTCTTTCAATAAAGATTCCAGCGCAATTAGACTTTCAGGTTTTGTATCCAACCCTGGACCTACAGCAATGGCGTCGTATTTTTCTAAATCTTCGTTTGAAGAAAATATTTCTTCGTTTTTGTCTAGCAAAACCATCGCTTCTGGAACGGAAACCTGTAGAATAGAATAAAGTTTCTTAGGAATATGAACACTAATTAGCCCACAACCGACTCTTAAGCAAGCTTTTGTTGCGAGGATTGCTGCTCCTGCTTTCCCATAGGAACCTGCGATGAGTAGGGAATGGCCAAAATTACCCTTATGTGCAAATCTTTCTCTTGGAGCAAAAAAAGACTTGTTGAGTTTTTCTGAAGAAAGTAAATTATAACTAGTTATTCCTTGACTGAATAAAAATTGTTCTTCAATACTCATCTATACTTATTTCTTTTTAGCAGGTGTTTTCATTCCTGCATATTTTAGATTAACGCAATCTTTCCAGTAATTTGCAGTTTTGTATTTTGAATAAGATGCTTTAGGAACTATTATTGTGAAATTCTCAGTAAATAAGAATGATTCATCACCTAATGTTGGAGGAACAGAAGGTAATGAATTTATTGTTTTAAGATTCTCCCAGTTTTTGAAAGCTCCATTGTTTATTGCTTTGACATTTTTAGGAATTGTGAATTCGTTAGACATAAAGTATGCAGGGCAAACTGCAATAATTGTTGTCTTCTTTTTGTCATACAATATTCCGTTTTCCATTGCATAGGCATTGTTTTGTTCATCTATGCTTATATCTTTTAATCCAGTACAAGCTGAAAAGGCATTTTCTCCAATAGCAATTACGCTGGCAGGGATGCGAATGCTTTTCAAGTTGTTGTCTCTTGCTACTCCGAACGCATTACTCTCTATACTCACAACAGAAGAAGGAACATTGAAAACCGCAGAAGAAGAGCTAGGGTGACACAGCAAAATGCTTTTATCTTTGTTGTACAATACCCCGTTTTCAGAACTATAGGCTTTGTTGCTTTCATCAACATTTATAAATTTCAAACTTTTTATTCCTAAGAAAGCATCTGCACTAATAGAAGTGATACTTGATGGAATTTCTATGATATCAGTATAAACGTCTTCAAAGACTTTGTTGCCATTTATTGCAGTAACGGTATAAGTTCCACCTTCCCATGCAACAGAACTTGGAATAATAATTTCGTCAATATTTCCATCTGAAAAGTATTTTACAAGGGAAATAGTCCTGCGGGATTTACTTGTAATCTTGAAATAGAAATTTTCTCCGTTCTTTTTGCTATCAATATCATAGAATTCACTTTCACTTTTTGTTGCAACAGCAACAGTTGTGTCACACTCGAAGCGTTGCTCTTTCCAAAAGTCAGCATTGTTATAATAGTAAATGTATGCACAAGGAATATAAATCTTGACATCATCACTCCAACCCAAATCTCCATCAACTTTAGGAGTGTTAGTTGCTTTACAAGAAACGCTTTCCAAATTTGAACAGCCAACAAATGCATCCTTACCGATGCTTTGAATGTTTTCGCTGAAGACAAAAGTTTTTATATTTTCACAATTTTTAAATGCTTTTTCTCCTATGCTTGTTACAGTTTCAGGAATATTAACATCTTTTATATTTACGCAGCCATTAAGAAATCCATTTGGAATAATTTTTACGTTTTTGTCTATAATTACCTCTGTTAGCGAACTATCTCCTACAAAAGCATCACTTGATTCATATGAACAATTCTTTGCATTAAAGGTTAGTTTGCTTAGATTTTGGCAATAGGCAAATGCCTCTTTCCCAATCTTCTTTATATTTGTCGGAATCGTTATTTCAGATAGCCCAGAGCAAGATTTTGCAAAATAGAGAGGTAACTGAATTACATCCTCTCCAATATTTATTGTTCTAAGATTGTTGCAACCTTCAAAAATAGAAGTTTTGCCAGAATAACTGCAGAATTCACTTAGCCAGGAAACTTCTGTGAGATTCTCGTTGAAAGCAAAAGCTCCATCTGAGATGCTTTCAACATTTCTTCCAACGACTATTTTCTTTATATTTCCTCTGTTGGAGAAATTATTTGTAAGATTACAATTTCTACTTTCAAGATCTATTGCAGAAAGATTGTTGCAATCAAAGAATGCATTCTCCCCAATAAATTCCAAGTTTTCTGGAATAAGAATTGAAGTTATTTTGTTGCATCCATAAAAGGCACTTACACCTATTTCTCTTATATTGTTGGTGATGTTCAATTCGTAAAGATTAGTGCAGAATATGAAAGCACCTTTGCCTATTCTTTCCAAAGAGTTGGGGAAGTTTACACCTTGCAGTTGGGTACATTGTCTAAAAGCAAAATCTCCGATAAACTTAAGTCCTTCTGAAAATTCTATGGTTCTAATTCTGCTGGCATCGAAAGCACTTTCGCCAATACTTGTAACGGTTGAAGGAATCCTTACTCCATTCAACTCATAACAATTGTAGAAAGCACTATCACCAATGGCAGTAACAGTGTAAGTAACGTCCTTGTATTTTACTGTATCTGGAATTTCAATAAAGCCCTCATAGGAAGAAGGTTTTCTATTATTGAAACTTACCTCTATTGTTCTATCTGGAATGGAAATAATCTTATAAAAAATGTAGATGCCGTTAGATGCTTTAGCCTTGAAGTCAAATCCTCTTGCAATACTTGTATTACAACAAAGAATCAAGACAGAAAAGACCAGCAAAAATTTAGTAAGGATTTTACTCATTTTTAATTTTTAAAACTTTTTGCAAAAATAATAAAAAAATAAGAAAAAGTTTAATAATGCCTCTAGTTTGGAAAAAAATATTTACCTTTGCAAAGCACAAATTGTATGAACTTGGTAAGAGATAATTAAAATAATAATAATTAAATTCACAAAAAACTATGTTTAAAAGTCATCCAAAAGGGCTTATTTCGGCAGCCTTAAGTAATATGGGAGAGCGTTTTGGCTACTATATTATGAATGCCGTTTTAACATTGTTCCTTTGCTCAAAATTTGGTTTGAGCGATTCAACAGCTGCACTTATTTATTCATTCTTCTATTGTGGAATTTATATTTTAAGTTTAGTTGGTGGTGTTATCGCTGACAGAACTCAAAACTACAAAGGTACTATTCAAAAAGGTTTGCTAACAATGGCAGCAGGTTATATTCTTTTAGCAATTCCTATCACAGCAACAACTGGTAACATTTCATGGTTACTACCTTTGACTTGCTTTGCTTTGTTAATGATTGCTTTTGGTAATGGTTTATTTAAAGGTAACCTTCAAGCTATTGTTGGTCAAATGTATGACAACTTTGAAGCAGAAGCTGCTAAGAAAGGCGAATCTGCTTTGAAAGAAGCAAAAGAAAAGAGAGACTCAGGTTTCCAAATATTCTATGTATTTATCAACGTAGGTGGTTTGATTGCTCCATTCGTTGCTCCTCTTATTAGACAATGGTGGTTGAAAGTTAACGGATTTATCTATAATGCTAAATTACCTGCTCTTTGCCATGAACAAATCAATGGTACATTGTCAGGAGATAAATTAGCAAACTACAACAATCTTTCAATAAATGCACTTGTTGATCAGACAGCTACATTTGATCCTCAATTATATTTGGAAGTTTTCAACCAAGGTGTTCACTATTCATTCATAGCTTCAGTTATCGCTATGTTGATTTCTCTTACAATATTCCTTGTAACTAAGAAAGGACTTCCAACTCCAACTAAGAAAGAAGCAACAGAAAGCGTTTCTTACACTGCAGAAGAAAAACAAGCAATGGCTAAAGAAATCAAGCAAAGATTATATGCTTTGTTCGCAGTTCTTGGTATAGCAATCTTCTTCTGGTTCTCATTCCACCAAAATGGTGCTTCATTCTCATTGTTTGCAAGAGACTTCATGGATACATCTAAAGTTGCTCCTGAATTCTTACAAGCAATCAACCCATTCTTTGTTATTGTTCTTACTCCTATAATTATGGGAATATTTGCTTCTTTAGCAAAGAAAGGTAAAGTTATTTCAACTCCAAGAAAGATAGGTATAGGTATGGGATTAGCTGCTTTGGCTTATATATTCCTTTCAATATTCTCTTATTATATGGGTTATCCTTCAGCTCAAGACTTCCTTGCTCAACCAGAAGAAGCACAAGCAACTTCAAGAGCAGGTGTTTGGGTATTTTTTGTTACATATTTCTTCCTAACAGTTGCAGAATTGTTTATTTCTCCACTTGGTCTATCATTTGTTTCAAAGGTAGCACCAAAACACATGCTTGGTCTTTGCCAAGGTTTGTGGTTAGGAGCAACAGCTGTTGGTAATGCATTCCTATTCTTAGGTTCTATGATGTACAATGCAATACCATTGTGGATTTGTTGGTTGGTATTTGTTATCATCTGCTTAATCTCAATGAGCGTTATGTTTGGTATGGTTAAGTGGCTTGAAAGAGTAGCTAAATAACAATCATAAAAATCTTAATAAAAATACCGGTAAATTTGATTTATCGGTATTTTTTTTTATCTTTGCAAACTCAAAAATTTTAGGAGAGATGAGCAATAGAATAATATTTACGATAAAAGAAGACGAAGAATTTATAGAACTGATAAAGCTGCTGAAAGTAACAAATATTGCAGAAAGTGGAGCAATGGCACAGATTTTGGTGGCAGAAGAAGAGGTTAAGAGAAATGGTGAAGTGGAACTGAGAAAAAGAGCGAAGATAAGAAGAGGCGAAGTTATAGAAGTCTTGTCTCAGGAAATAGAAGTTAGATAATAAACAATAAAGAACATAATAACAAACTAATAAACTAAGAAAGAATTATGGATTTGAATGGAATCTTAGCAATTACTGGCAAACCAGGTTTGTACAAACTTATTTCACAAACAAAGTCTGGAGCATTGGTAGAATCACTTGTTGACAAAAGACGTATGCCAGCTTTTTCTAATGAAAGAATATCTTCTTTGAAAGACATAACAATGTTTACTAATGATGACGATATTCCTTTGCAGGAAGTATTTCAATCAATATTTAGATTAGAAAATGGCGGAGATTGTATTTCTCACAAGTCTGATGAAAAAGAATTGAAAGCTTATATGGAAAAAGTTTTGCCAGAATATGACAGAGACAGAGTACACACTTCAGATATGAAGAAATTGTTCTCTTGGTATAATATTCTTAATGCAAATAAACTGATAGATTTGGAAGAAGAGAAACAAGAATCTCAAGAAAACTAATCATAAAGCAATAGCATTAGGTTTTAAGAAAATAAAACGAAGAGTTAGAAAATTAACTCTTCGTTTTATTTTGCTAACTCTTCGTTTTAGAAAATTAAAACGGCGTTTTATTTTTTCCAGGTAAAAGAAGAAATCATTGTTTGCATATCCTTCTTCAGTCTGTCAATAATTGGAGCGATGGAATCGTTGTTTGGAATCTCTCTATTGTAAAGAGCGCAACGCACAAAATACTTTGTGCTATCGGTTAGATAGAACTGATATGGAGAGATTACGTCTCTGCCTTGTATTTCAAAAGTTGTTCCATAAACATTCCTTTCCTGGTTTTTGTATTCTTGCTGAACTATTCCAGAAGAGAGTTTTTCGTGTCTTGATAGAAAAGTATAACTATCGTTGACTGCATATTGCAACATTGTGTCTGCAGTTAATAACAGGCAACTTACATTTATGTCAAAATTGTAGTCGTCAAAAGCAATATTGAACCAAATATTGTTTTTGCTTTTGCTGTCCATTTGCACTATTTTTCCATCTTGAGGATATTTGAAAGAAAAAGGAACGCCTTCTTTTGTGAATTCTACATATTTTGAAGGAGCAATATCCAGTCTAAGATAGGTAGGTGGTTTTGGCATTTTAGGAGCTTTTTCACAAGATGCAAACAGGATAGAAG
>JAGHSX010000193.1 GCA_018065645.1 Candidatus Scybalousia scybalohippi | reverse complement strand
ACATTATTCCATACAGCAACCAATCCGCTACAACTATCCTGTTTTGCTCCCGTAACAGAAGCAAGGCAATTCACCTCTCCACGCATTCTCTTCAAACCAAGAAATGCAAATATCAATGCTTCCTTGAAATCTATAGTAAGATTATCTGGAACGATTATCTTGTAGTTTGTTTTCTCTCTCAACTTTTCGACAAGATATGCATTGTGAGCACCGCCTCCAGTCAGCAATGTATCTCCTTTTAGATTATTCGCTATCTGTATCGTAACGTGTTCCAAATATGTCGCCATTATATCTTCCACACTCAAATAAGAGTAATCTACCAATGGAAAAACATACTGATTCACCCATTCTTTGCCCAAAGAGGCTTTAGTATGATTTGCATAATATGGTATGGAGTTGAGAGTAGATAGTAATGTTTCATCTATCTTTCCCTTTTTAGCTATCTCTCCGTCTTTGTCATAAGGTTTGCCTAGCATATTAGCCAGATGATTCATCACCATATTCACAGGACAAATATCATAAGCAATACGCTTAGAGTTTTCATTGTAACTGATATTGGAAAAACCACCCAGATTCAAACAACATGGATACTCACCAAAAAGGATCTCATCACCTATAGGTACCAATGGAGCACCTTGTCCTCCCAAAGCTACATCCATAGCTCGAAAATCTCCTACAACTGTACATCTAGACTCTACAGACAAAGCGCTTATATTACCTATCTGAGTTGTAAATCCTTTATCTGGCTGATGAAATATAGTCTGTCCATGAGAAGCAATAAAATCTACAGACAAATTGTGTCTATCAAGAAACGCTCTGGCATATTGTCCAAACAAGCGCCCAACATAATAGTCTGCAAAGGAAAGGGTTTCTCCAGAAGAATTCTCACAAGAAAGCAACATCTGAACAATATCAGAGGAGTAAGAGATAGTTTCTGCTTGCTTTATCTGATAATGCCATTTACCTTCCTTTAATTCAAACTCGCAATAAGCAATATCCAATCCGTCCAGTGAAGTACCAGACATCAAACCTAGCACTTTATAAAACATCGGTAAGTTTCTCCATTTGTGTTGCACGAGAACCTTTGATAAGTATAAATGCTTTGCTCACATTTTCTTTTTCCACAAAAGCCTTTGCTTCATCTGATGTTGCAAACCAGTATATATTTTCTCCAGTAGCAAACACCTTATATTCTTCTCCAACGAATATTGCTTGCTTTAGATTCATAGATTTTATTATGTCTGCTATAGCTTTATGTTCTTGTTCGCTAACACTACCCAGTTCTTTCATAGCACCTATATAAACACGCTTATCATCCGCCTTTATATTATTGAAAGCATTTAAAGCAAAACGACAAGAAGATGCATTAGCATTGTAACAATCCAGTATAAGTGTATTTTTCTCTGTTTCTTTTATTTCTGAACGATGGTTCTCTGGTTTGTATGTTTCTATGGCTTTCTTCATATTTTCCATAGAAACACCAAAATATTTCCCTACAGTTATCGCTGCAAGAATATTGTATGCATTGTATGAACCAATAAGATTTGACTTTATCACATTATCTTCAAGTTCTATTTCTGCAAAAGGAGATTCCAGATTAGAGAAACTTGCTTTTACTTCTGCATCTTTTTTCAAAGCGTATGTTGTCTTATTCTTTACCTCCTGACTAAAAAGATTCTCATCATCATTGTTCACAAATACCTTACCATTAACACCATTAAGGAAACGATACAACTCAGTCTTTGTCTGTACAACGCCTTGCAAAGAACCAAAACCTTCTATATGGGCTGTTCCAACATTTGTCAGCAAGCCACATGTTGGTTCTGCTATTTCACACAAAAACTCTATATCCTTTAATCTGCTTGCACCCATTTCCACAACAGCAACATCTGTATCTCTCTTTATATTCAAAAGAGTAAGTGGTACACCTATTTGATTATTGAGATTGCCTATAGTTGCAGAAACCTTAAACTTTGTACTAAGGACTGCATTAACCAATTCCTTGGTTGTTGTCTTTCCATTTGTCCCACTTATTGCAAGGAACGGAATAGAGAATGTCTTACGATAATAGTTTGCAAACCTTTGAAGAAATACCAAAGAATCTTCTACAAGAATGGTTTTCTCATTTTGATAATAATCTTCATTGTCTATGACAACCAGTGAAGCGCCTTGTTCCAAAGCTTTACCAGCAAAAGCATTACCATCAAAATTATCACCTCTCAAAGCAACAAAGACAGAGCCTTGTTTAACCTTTCTGGAGTCTGTTGTCAAATCGTATGAACACTCAAAAACATTAAGAACTCTTTGAAGCAGTTCCTTATCTATTTTTTGCAACTTTTTATTATTTTCCATAATTTTTCACTTGATTCATCCCAAGAGAACAGTTTGTTTTGTTCTATTCCCTTATTTATCAAATTTTGCTTTATTTCCTTATCTTGATACAAAGTCTTCATTGCATCTGCTATTTCCTGACTATTGTGTGGATCTACCAACAAGGCAGCGTCACCTGCAACTTCTGGCAAAGATGTCGTATTGGAAGTAATTACTGGAGTATGACTTTGGAACGCTTCCACAACAGGAATACCAAATCCCTCAAAGAAAGAAGGGAATACCAATCCTAAAGAAGCTGAGACAACATAAGCCAACTGTTCTGCTTCCATTCTACCAGTAAAGACAACATCTTCCTTGTACTGCATAGACTCGTATGCCTTGGCAATATCTTCTTCCCACCATTTTTTATTTCCAACTACAACCAGTTTAACATCACTATGAGTTGCTTTCTTGAACAAATCAAACGCCTCAAATATTCCCACAAGGTTTTTTCTCTTGTGTATAGCTCCTACAAAATAGAAGAAATCTTTTCCTTGTGTGTACTTGTCTTTAGTCTTTTGATTATCCTGTTCACTCTTTGGCTCATACAATGGATTAGCTGCATTGTAAACAACATGTACTTTTCCAGTTGGGACTTCCATCTTGTTAACAATATCTTTCTTGCTGAACTCAGATACTGTAACTATCTTCTTACACTCCAAAGCATTCTTTGGGAAATATTTCATAAAATACTTTTGATGAGAAGAACTGCCGATGTACTTTTTGTTGTGCATAAAGTTCAAATCATGAATAGTACAGATAGTAGGAATACTCTTCACCCTAGGAATATAGTTTTCTGGAGAAAAGAACACATCTATATTGTACAAATGGCAATACACTGGCAACAGATAGTCAAAATACACCTTCCACAACACAGGATGTCTGGTAGGTAAAGGAATGACTACAGGCTTAACATTCTTGGAGAAAACAAACTTTCTACTATACTTTCTATCAAAAAAGAATACAAATTCATCTTCAGGGTGGGATACTGCCATTCTATTAAGCAACTGCAAGGCAAAATAACCTATACCTTCCAGTTTTTCATCCAAGAGTAATCGTGTATTTACGCCAAGTCTCATAGTAGTTGGTTTTGTTAAAGTTTATTCTGATTGCAAATATACGAAAAATAAATAATAAAGCCTTGTTTTCTATTTGTTTTTGTAAGATAAAGTTCTTAACTTTGCAAAAGATTTGATATGAAGAAATTTTTTATAAGCAACCTGTTATTCCTGTTGAACCTAAATATCTTGATAAAGTCTTTCTGGATTTTGGGAATAGATAGGAGTGTGCAGAATGCTTTACCATACGGAGAGTATGGTCTGTACTTTGCTCTTCTAAACTTTACCTATATCTTCAATATAATTCTAGATCTTGGTATAACCAATTTCAACAATAGGACAATAGCACAAAATACTGTCTTATTGAAGAAATATTTCTCCCGCATACTCCCATTAAAACTCATCTTATCTTTGGTTTACCTCATCATATTGTTCACTATTGCGTGGATAAGCGGTTATGACGCCAAAGCATTTCATCTTTTGTTTTGGCTGGCAGTATTTCAAATACTTACCTCTTTGATAACTTACCTTAGAAGCAACATTTCCGCACTATTGCTTTTCAAAGTTGATTCCATTATCTCCGTAATGGATAAAGCGCTTACAATTATCTTCTGTTCTATTCTTTTGTGGACTTCCTGGGGCAGAGCAAGATTTTGTTTGGATTATTTTATCTATGCTCAGATACTCAGTCTTACTATCACAGCCCTTACGGCTTTTACTGTCTGTCTAGTAAAATCAGGCTTTATACGCCTGAAATGGAACAGAAACTTCATGCTTGCAATTCTAAGATATGGTTTTCCTTTTGCATTACTAACACTTTTGATGTCTTTCTACAACAGATTGGATAGTGTAATGTTGGAAAGGATACTAAAAGACGACGGCATAGCCAGTGAAATATATGCTTCAGGATTTAGACTAATAGACAGCGTAAATATGATTGCTTATCTGTTCTCTGTAATTCTTCTTCCGCTCTTTGCCAAGATGATAAAAGACCATAAAGATGTAACAGAGATAGTGAAGATTTCCTTCCATATATTGTTACTGGTAAGTTTTGGTTTTGCCATAGTATCATATTTCTATTCATATGACCTTATGGACTTGTTGTACACAAAACACATTCCTCAAAGTGCAAGTGTTTACAAAATCCTTTGCTTTTGTTTTATTCCTGTATCTATGACTTATATCTTTGGGACATTGCTTACAGCAAACGGTTCTTTGAAAAAGTTGAACATAGTGGCCAGCTGTGGAATGCTATTGAACATAGGTGTAAATATTTTACTTATCCCTCATTTCAAGGAAATAGGTTCTGCTTTCGCTGCACTTACTGCTCAAGTCATAACAGCCTTATTGCAAATATGTATTGCGCTGAAAACATTTGAAATAAAAGTATCCAAGATTTACATAATAAAGATTTTCTGTTTCATATTGTCTCTATTTATCTGTGCATGGGCTATAAAACAAATTCATTTCCCTTGGCAATACAAAGCAATTGGAAGTCTGGGAGTATTCTGTTTGTTATCACTCGCATTCAAACTATTCAGACTACAGGATTTCGCATTACTATTAAAAAGTAAGATAGACAACAAGAAAACAGAATAAGAAAAGAAAATATATGAGCAACAAAGAGAAATATATATCTTTTGCAGAGAAGAAAGAAGGTTTGCCTTTGTTTTTTCAACCATGGTGGCTAGAATGTGTATGCAAAGGAAGGTGGGATGTTCTTATCTATGAAGAGCATGATGAGATACTGGCAGCAATGGTTTATCTTCTTCACAATACTCATGGTTTTACCACTATGGTAGCACCACCTCTTACCCCATTTTGTGGAATATACAGCAAGGAGGTAGAAAAGAAAACTTTGTCTGCCCGTTACACTTGGGAAAACAAGATAACCGAATACTTTGCCAAAGAGATAGACTCTCTGAATTACTCCTACATATCTTTACCTCTAAGCACCCAGACAGAATGCTGGCTAGGTTTTTATTGGAACAGATTTTCTTCACAACTGCGCTACACCTACCAGCTAGACGTTCAGGATATGGAACAATGCCGTGAAGGTTTTTCTCGCATAGTCAACCGAAAGATAAAAGCAGGAGAAGAGACGCTAAACATAATCCACAGCCTAGACAACTTGCCAGAGCTATACAAAGACCTTCAACAGACTTTCGCCTCTCAAAAAATGGCAGCACCTGTATCTTACTCTGCCTTTGAAGAAATAATACAGCAAGCAGAAAAAAGGAACCAGGGAAAACTGTTTCAAGCTGTAGATAAAGAGAACAAAGTACAGGCTTTTCTGTTTGTAGCATGGGACAACACAACATGTTATTCACTCCTTTCTGCCATAAAAGAGAAAGAAAACCAGCAGTCTGCACAAGCTCTGCTGCATTGCCACGCTATAGAACATGCTCATAATCTAGGGTTAAAAACATACGACTTTGAAGGTTCTATGATAAAAGGTGTGGAGAATTTCTTCCGTGCCTTTGGAGGCAAGCGCTGTCCTTACATCTGCATACAGAAAAGCAACTCAAAACTATTCTCTTTTCTAAAGAAAATAAAAAACCACTAAAACGTATGAATATAAAGTTACTAGTAGTAGGAAAAACCGTAAAAGGATTTATCGACGAGGGTGTAAACGAATACGTAAAACGCCTTAAACACTACGTAAACTTCTCCATAGAAATAATACCTGATGTTAAAAACGCTTCTTCCCTATCACCTAACCAGCTGAAAGAGCAGGAAGCAGCACTTATACTAAAACATCTTACACCAGAAGACAAAGTAGTCATACTGGACGAACACGGCAAAGAATACAGAAGTATGGAATTTGCCGACTACATACAGAAACAGATGAGTGCCAGCGTGAAAAATCTGGTATTTATCGTGGGAGGTGCTTTTGGATTCAGCGACAGCATAAAAGAGAAATTTCCTAACAAGATTTCTATCTCCAAGATGACTTTCTCTCATCAGATGATAAGACTTTTGTTCGTGGAGCAAATATATCGTGCTTACACTATCATAAAACACGAGCCTTATCACAATGAATAGTCTATTTTTCCTATAAAGCTTTTTATTTAAAGGAAAATAACTTACCTTTGCAAAAATTTAAGAACTCAAAATAACATCATTATGAAAATAGAAGTAAAATATTCAAATAAAGATATTCCTGCTTCTGCCAGCGTAGAACAGGTAAAGAAACAAAGCATAGAAGCTTTACAGACTCTAAGAAATGGAAACGGTCTTGGCAACGACTTTCTTGGTTGGGTAAACCTACCAGTAGAGATAACTGAAGAAGAAATATCAAGAATAGAAGCCGTAGCACAGAGAGTAAGAAAAAATTCTCAGATATTTGTTGTGGCAGGTATTGGCGGTTCTTATCTTGGAGCAAGAATGGTCATAGAGTCTTTGAAACACAACTTCGGCACTCTTCTTCCAAACGAAAATCCTACCATAGTCTATGCAGGAAACACAATGAACGAAGACTATCTTGCAGACCTTATGGAAGTATTGGATAAGAAAGATTATTCTCTTGCTGTCATCTCTAAATCTGGCACAACAACAGAGACTGCTGTCACTTTCCGCATACTTAGACAACACCTTGTAAAAAAATATGGTAAAGAAGAAGCATCTCAACGTATCATCTCCATCACAGACAAGGAAAAAGGTATACTTAAAAACATTTCCGACAAGGAAGGTTATGACACTTTCGTAATACCAGACAACGTAGGCGGAAGATATTCTGTACTTACCCCTGTAGGTCTTATTCCTATAGCTGTAGCAGGCTTTGACATAAGAAAACTTGTTAATGGTGCCAAGATGCAAAGAGAAGAATCCCTAAATGACGACACAGACAACAACCTTGTTTTGCAATATGTAGTAGCAAGAAACCTATTATACAACATAGGCAAGAGTGTGGAGATAATGGTAAACTATCAGCCAAACCTTGTATTTTTCTCTGAATGGTGGAAGCAACTATATGGCGAAAGCGAAGGAAAAGATGCTAAAGGTTTGTTCCCTGCTTCTGTTTCCAACACAACAGACTTGCACTCTATGGGACAATACATCCAGGAAGGCGTAAGACTTATGTTTGAAACAGTTCTGCATGTAGAAAACTCAAACAAGCATCTTGCAATCCCTACACTAGAGGGCAATGATGACAAACTTGACTACCTTATGGGCTTTTCTCTAACACAGATAAACGAGAAAGCAGAAGAAGGTACTCGCATGGCTCACCTGGAAGGCAACGTTTCTCAGATAAAACTTTCCATAGACAGAGTAAATGAAGAAAACATAGGAAGACTTATCTATTTCTTTGAACTGGGCTGTGGTGTCAGTGGTTATGTATTGGGAGTAAATCCATTCAACCAGCCTGGTGTAGAAAACTACAAAAAGAAAATGTTCCAACTTTTAGGCAAAGAATGTTAAAAGATTTTAGATAATATCTATCAAATATTCATCAGCATAAAACAACACAAGAGGAAGACAAATTTCAGTCTTCCTCTTTTTTTGCAACTTCTCGTTTCACAAAAATAACTCTTCGTTTTATTTTTCTAACTCTTCGTTTTAATTTTTTAAAACGGCGTTTTATTTCTTTACAAATCGGATTTAAAATATCTGCAAATCCGACTTGTAATATTTGCAAGTCCGACTTGCAGACCTTGCAAATCGGACTTGCAGAATTCTAACTCCTCGTTTTAGCCTAATAAAAGCAAGTTTTATCTCCCCTTTTTCTGCTTCTATAAAACAAAAAAGCCCGCATTTCTGCGAGC
>JAGHSX010000006.1 GCA_018065645.1 Candidatus Scybalousia scybalohippi | reverse complement strand
AATTTTTTTAGAAACTATTTGCAACGAAATAAAAAAATCGTGTCTAAAAAGTGTAATTGTTTAGAAAAGGAATAAACTATGAAAAAATTTAAATCATTTTTCTTATTACTTACTTTGGTGGCAATGTTTTCTAATGTTGTCAATGCTCAAGTAAACATTACTGGAGTGCAAGGTCAATCTGTAGCAACATTGGTAAGGAATAATTTTATTGCAGAGGGTATTGAATTGGTAACAACTCCTGGTTATCAGGCAAAATTCAATGGTCAGACAACTGTCGCAAGTAACCAGATAGGAACATTTACCAACTCCAATACGACAACAGGAATGCCTATTGATGCTGGTATTGTTTTGGCGACAGCGGGTGCTACAAATTCATTGAGTGGAGGAGCAGTTCCTGCTTCAGATAACTGCTTGGACTTGTCTCCAGCCTTGTATCAAACATATCATTCCAACGGAGGTACTCAGTCTATGAACAACGTAGCTTGTCTTACTTTCTACGTTATCCCAAAAAATAATACACTTTCATTTAGATACTCTTTTGCATCTTTTGAATATCCTGGATATGTTTGTTCACAATACAATGATGTATTTGGATTGTTTATTACAGGACCACTTGATGAAAACGGAAACTTAATGGCAGGTGGTTTAAATCAACATAATATTGCTCTTATCCCACCTGATTATACAACTCCTGTGATGATTAACACAATAAATGATGGAACACACGCTCCTACTGCAGGATGTATTACTACAAATTCTCAGTATTTTGGTCAAAATTCAAATGGTGGTTTTCCTGGTTATACAAAGGAGTTGTCAACAGAAGAGGTAGATGTTTGGGCGTGTTATATGTATAAATTGGAATTAGCTGTTTGCGATATTTCTGACCACGCCTTGAATTCAGCAGTATTCTTAAAAGCGCATTCTTTGCAGAGTCAGTCTATAACAATTAACAATTCTCCTGCTGCATCCAACGGTTTGGAAAATGTAACTCCAGAAGGTTATAAGGTATTCAATAAAGGCTGCTCTACAGATACATTGTCTGTTGTTTTAGGTAGACCTGAAGCTAATACGTATACTTATATTGTTAACTTGCAACCATCTACTGGTAGTTCTTTAACACAAGGAGTTGATTATACAATTACAGATGAAGAGGGAAATCCTACAGGTACTAATTTCCACTTTGCACCTGGAGATACAGTGGAGAGAGTTATTCTTAATTTCCTTCATAATGAAGACAAAGCATCAGGAACACAAGATACTCTTTATTTGATTCCTGAGTTTATAAATGAATGTACTCCACAGGATACGATAAAGATAATCCTGGTTGAGCCAGAAGAAATGATCTCAACGATAGAAGGAGGAAAGACTTATTGCTCAAATGAACTACCTGCAAGAGAATTTATAAATGTTTCAGCAGAACATGCTCGTACTTATCTTGCAATAGAGTGGACAAACTCTCTTGGAGAGTCAGGTGTTGACACAGTAAGAAATGATACTCATACAGAATTTGGAGATTTCACCTATTCATTGGAAGTTATGGTTAGAGAGCCTATGACTTATACAATGACAATTTCAGATTCTTGTGGAAGATCATACACACAAACTATTACTTATCAAATACAGGCAGCAACAACTTCTGCTTCTGTAGATAGAGAATATATTTGTGAAGGAGAAAGTGTAAACCTTTCTTGTCCAGAAACAGCACAATACCATTGGACAGCATACCCTACAGATATGAGTCTTATGGGAGTTAATACAGAAAGAGAACCAGAAGTTTCACCATCTCAAACAACTTTGTATACTATAACAATCACAGATGAGAACGGATGTATTGCTTCTGATACAGTAAGGGTTACAGTTGTGCCTGCAGTAGAACCTAGAATGTCTTTGAATCCTCACTCTACAACTCTTTCTAACTCTAATGTAATTTTTGAAGACCTTACAGTTGACGGAGCAAGAAGAGAGTGGGACTTCGGAGACGGAACAACTTCTACTCAGGTAAGCGGAGTTCACTCTTATCCAACATCAGATACTGGTACTTATATTGTAACACTTGTTGTTTACAATGCAGCAGATTGTGAAGAAACAATTACAGATACAGTTCATATTAAACCAGACTTTGTTATTTATATTGCTAATGCAATAGAGACTAGTGCCGATGATCAGAGAATTGCAATCTTTCAGCCTATAGGAACAATGGAATGGTTTAGATTGGACATATTCAATCGTTGGGGAACAAAAGTATTTGAAGGAGAAGATAATCAAGGTTGGGATGGTTACCTAGAAAATGGAAAACAAGCACCACAAGGAACTTATGTTTACGATCTTTACTACAAAGATGACAAAGGTCTTCTTCAAAGAAAGACAGGATCAATAGCTGTCTTGCCGAAAATGGAACCTGTACATTAAAAAATAACAACGGCATTTTCTACCTAAAAAGGAAATGCCGTTTCTTTTCTTTGACTGTTATGGAGTTTAATGTTTTTCATTTGAATGAGGTAGCTTCAACACAGACCTGGCTTATGGAACAGGATTGTGAACTTTCCTTGCCAGAATTTTCTGTTGCCTATACTGAAAACCAGACTAAAGGGAAAGGGCAGGGAACAAATGTCTGGGAAAGTGAGAAAGGGAAGAATATAAGTTTTTCTTTTGTGCTTAGACCTTATTTTCTTGAGGCTTCAAATCAATATCTTTTGACTCAGATTGTCTCTTTAGCAATAGTAGATACTTTGAATAAATATCTAGGCAAAGGTGTTAAGATAAAATGGCCTAATGATATCTATGTGAAAGAAAACAAGATTTGTGGAATACTTATTCAAAACAAGTTGTTGGGTGCAGAATTTGCGGGAGTTTATTGTGGAATAGGGATAAATATTAACCAGGAAATATTTTCTTTTGCTCCTAATCCAACTTCTTTAGCATTGGAATTGGGTAAATCACTTAACACAAAGGAAGTTTTCAATCTTGCTATGGAGAATATTTATAACAGATATTCCCAACTGAAAAGAGGAGAAATAGAATCTATACAAAAAGAGTATCTTTCTTTACTTCTGTTTAAAGGAGAGATGAGAACTTACGAATATTTGGGAGAAAAGATTCAGGCAAAAATACTTTCTGTTAATGAATATGGTCATTTGATTTTTGAAACTCTAGACGGAAAAGTTTCTTCTTGTGAGTTGAAACAATGGAAGTTTTTGTTTGACTAAAATTAGTTAGTTCTTTTAGAATTTTTCTTCGTTTTGCTTTTCCAAAATCAAGAGTTATTTTACTGAAACTTCGTTTTATTTTCATTAAACGAAGAACCTATTATTTTTTAATAAATAATAATTGCTCTAAAATTCTTTTATAAGTGAAAAAATCATTATCTTTGCAATTCATTTTTTGAGCAATTAATTATTAAATATTAACAAACAAACACACTAAAAAAGATGAAACTTATTAAATTAGCGTCTATTTCAAAGAAGTTGTGCATGGGAGCTTTAGGAGCTTTCCTATTGGTTTTCCTTCCATTCCATATGGGAATGAACTTGTGCATACTTAGAGACGATGGTGGTGAATGGTACAGAAATGTTTGCCACTTTATGGGAACAAACTACATCGTAAAGGTTTTTGAAGTAATCCTTTTGGCGTGCGTTGTTTTCCACATTGTTATGGGTATAATCCTTGCAATTGAAAACAAAATGTCTCGTCCTGTTGGTTATGCAGTTGCAAACAAATCTAAAACTCACAGCGGTAGTAAGTATATGATTTGGACAGGTGGTATCATCCTTGTTTTCCTTATCATACACTTTGTAGATTTCTACTTCGCAAAGATGGGTCTTGTAGAAGGCAAATATGTTGTTAAGGTAGAAAAAGTAGAAAGAGCATTCCAAGAAAAGGCTATGAAGATGCAACAAGGTCAATTGAAAGAAGCAGATCTTAAAGAACTTCAAGCTCAATATATGGCTATTCAAAGTATGTCTAGAGAAAAGGTATCAAAGAATGAAAAATACTTTATCAATCTAAACAAAGAAGAAGTTCAGGTTGTATGTGGAAAAGATTTCGAAGATTATGAACCAGACTTCTACAACATGGCTAAGGAAAAATTCCACAGCCCATTGTATGTTTTGATTTATTTGTTGACTTTCATTATTCTTGCTGTACACCTATTCCATGGTGTTTCTTCTGTATTCCAAACATACGGACTAAATGTTCAAATGTATCAGAAGGCTATAAATGGTTTAGCATGGTTCTATGCTGTAGTTATACCTATGGGCTTTGCTATAGTTCCTCTTATCGTTTACTTTACTAAGTAACAAGAGAAAAAATAATTTAAGTTTTTAAGAATAAAAAATAATTATAAAAATATATGGCTACATTAAATTCCAAAATACCTGAAGGACCTTTGGCTGAAAAATGGACCAAATACAAGGCTTCTCAGAAATTGGTTAATCCTGCCAATAAAAGGAAATTGGATGTTATTATAGTAGGAACAGGTTTGGCAGGTGCTTCTGCTGCAGCTTCATTGGGTGCATTGGGCTTCAATGTTAAAGTGTTCTGTATTCAAGATTCTCCACGTAGAGCTCACTCTATTGCTGCTCAAGGTGGTATCAATGCTGCAAAGAAGTATCCTAACGATGGTGATAGCATAGGACGTTTGTTCTATGATACAATAAAAGGTGGAGACTATCGTGCAAGAGAAGCAAACGTACATCGTCTTGCAGAAGTTTCTAACAATATTATAGACCAATGTGTTGCTCAAGGTGTTCCTTTTGCAAGAGAATATTCTGGTTACCTAGCTAACCGTTCTTTCGGTGGTGCTCAAGTTAGCCGTACTTTCTATGCTAAAGGACAAACAGGTCAACAACTTTTGCTTGGAGCTTACTCAGCATTGAGCCAACAAGTAAAAGCTGGAACTGTTAAGCTTTACACAAGAAAAGAAATGGAAAACCTTGTTGTTATCGATGGTAAAGCTAGAGGTATAATAACAAGAGATGTTAGAACAGGTGAAATCGAACGTTGGTTTGGACATTGCGTTGTTTTGGCTACAGGTGGTTATGGTAATGTTTATTATCTTTCTACAAATGCTATGAACAGCAATGGTTCTGCTGCTTGGCAATGTTACAAGAAAGGTGCTTTCTTCGCTAACCCTTGCTATGTACAAATTCACCCAACTTGTATTCCTGTTCACGGAGACTACCAAAGTAAGCTAACTCTTATGAGTGAAAGTTTGCGTAATGATGGTAGAATCTGGGTACCAAAGAAGAAAGAAGATGCAGAAGCTATACGTGCTGGAAAGAAAACAGCAAACGACATAGCTGAAGAAGATAGAGATTACTACCTAGAGAGAAGATACCCTGCTTTTGGTAACTTGGTTCCAAGAGACATCGCTTCCCGTGCTGCAAAAGAAAGATGTGATGCTGGCTATGGCGTAGGTACAGGAAAGGCTGTATTCCTAGATTTCAAAGAAGCTATCAACCGTCTTGGTAAAGATAAAGTAGCAGAAAGATATGGTAATCTATTCCAAATGTATCAAAAGATTACAGATGATAATCCATATGAAACTCCTATGATGATTTACCCTGCTGTTCACTACACAATGGGTGGTATCTGGGTTGACTATGAACTACAGACAACAATTCCTGGTTTGTTCGCTGCAGGTGAAGCTAACTTCTCAGACCATGGTGCAAACCGTTTGGGAGCAAGTGCTTTAATGCAAGGTTTGGCAGACGGATATTTCGTACTTCCTTACACAATCCAAAATTATCTTTCAGCAGAAATTTACAACGACAGAATACCTACTACAACTCCAGAGTTTGACTCTGCAGAAAAAGAAGTTAAGGAAAGAATCCAAAAGATACTTGACGTAAAAGGTAAGAAAACTGTTGACACATTGCAGAAAGAACTTGGTCACATTATGTGGGATTACGTAGGTATGGGCAGAACAAAAGAAGGTCTTGAACAAGCAATACCTATGATTCAAGCATTGAAGAAAGAATTCTGGAGCAATGTAAGAGTTGACGAAGGCAACGAATGCATGAACCCAGAACTTGAAAAAGCACTTAGACTTGCAGACCACATCGAATTGGCAGAACTTATCGCAAGAGATGCTCTTCAAAGAGAAGAAAGTTGTGGTGGACACTTCCGTGAAGAACACCAGACAGAAGAAGGTGAAGCTAAGAGAGATGACCAGAACTTTATGTTCGTAGGTGCTTGGCAATACAAGGGAGAAAACGAAACTCCTGAAATGCACAAGGAAGATTTGAATTACGAATTTATTAAGGTACAACAAAGAAATTATAAATAATAGATATGGATTTCACATTAAAAATATGGCGACAGGAAAATGCCCAAGCAAAAGGACATTTTGAAACTTATAAGTTGACAGGTATCTCTCCTGATTGTTCATTCTTGGAGATGCTTGACATATTAAACGAAACACTTATCAACGATAATATAGCTCACCCAGTAGTTTTTGATAACGATTGTCGTGAAGGTATTTGTGGAATGTGCGGTCTATATATCAATGGCCGTCCTCACGGACCAGACGATGGCGTTACAACTTGCCAGCTTCACATGAGAAGATTCAAAGATGGTGACACTATCACTATCGAACCTTGGAGAGCAAAAGCATTTCCTATCATCAAGGACTTGGTTGTAGATAGAAGCGCTTTCGATAAGATTATCCAAGAAGGTGGTTACATTTCTGCTACTACAGGTGGTGTTCCAGATGCAAACGCTATTCCTATTCCAAAACAAGATGCTGACGAAGCTATGGATGCTGCTTCTTGTATAGGTTGTGGAGCATGTGTTGCAGCTTGTAAGAATGCAAGTGCTATGCTATTCGTTAGTGCTAAGGTTAGCCAGTTTGCTCTTCTTCCACAAGGAAAGCCAGAAGCTAAACGTAGAGTAGTTAAAATGATTAAGAAAATGGACGAACTTGGTTTCGGTGGATGTACTAACACTTACGCTTGCGAAGCTGAATGTCCAAAATCAATCAAGAAAACTAATATCGCTAGAATGAATAGAGAATTTATTTGTTCAAAATGTACTTCAAACGAACAATAATTCTTTCATAAGCATATATGAAAAGCGCTCATCAATTAGATGAGCGCTTTCTTTTTGTCCTTCTTTCAGCGTAGCTAGGAAACTTTTCAATGTGTTTACTTACTCAAACTATAAGGTTTGCTTTCCTTTGTTTGGAATAGTTTTTTGTTTGGCTTGCTGTTCATAACAAATTCCAATGTTCCTCCTTGCATAAGCATTTCGTGAGTAATGAAAGCCTTGTCATATTCTTTTCCATTCCACAATATTTTTTGAATATATCTGTTTTTGTCGCTTACTTTTGTTGCTTTTATCTCTAGAGAAACCCCATTGGCAAGTTTTACTTTCAAATATGGGAGATAAGGCGCACCAAACACATATTCGTTTGAACCAGGACAGACAGGGTAGAAGCCCATAGCAGAGAAAACATACCAAGCGCTCATTTGCCCACAATCATCATTGCCACACAACCCATCAATATCATTTCTGTACATCTTGTTCATTATCTCTCTTATCCAGTATTGAGTCTTCCATGGCTGAGTTGTCCACATATACATATAAGGTATATGATGGCTAGGCTCATTGCCTTGTACATAACCTCCCAGCATTCCTTCTCTTGTCACATCTTCTGTCTCTGCAAAGAATTCATCAGGTATGTGCATAGTAAACAATGTGTCTAATCTTTTTACAAAGTTCTTTTCTCCACCCATTAGATTCATAAGTCCATTGACATCGTGAGGAACATAGAAACTATAGTTCCACGCATTTCCCTCCACTAAGCCTATCTCGCTTGTAGAAAGTAGGCTGTAAGGCTCTTTCCATTCTCCATTGGAGTATCTTGCGTGAGCAAAGCCGTTTTTGTCAAATACTTCTTTGTAACTCATAGCTCTGCCTTTGTAATATTCTTCTAGGTCTTTGTCTATTTTCATTAGGGAAAGAGTTCTGTATATTGTCCAGTCTTCGTATGCGTTTTCCAATGTGATACTTGTCCCACAGTATTGTTTATCCACAGGAACATAGCCATATTTCTTGTATGCGTCTGTTCCCAGATAATAATCACAGTTGGCAGAATGTTCCATAGCTAGCAGGAATCTCTCTCTAGAACATTCTTCTATAGAGTATCCTTTGTTGATAGCATCTGCTAACACGCTAACTCCATGATAACCTACCATACACCAGTTTTCTCCTCCCATGTGACTCCATACTGGGAGCATCTTATGTGGACTTACCTCCCAATGTCTCAAAAAGGAGAACATAATATCCTTGGTTAGGGTGGAATCCAACAAGGTTAGTAATGGGTGAAATGCTCTGTAGGTATCCCATAAAGAGAATACGGTGTAGTTTGTACGTTGAGAATTGTTGTAATGTATATTGTGATCTATGCCTCTATATTTTCCGTCTGCGTCTTGATACAGAGAAGGATTGATAAGAGTATGATACAATGAGGTGTAAAGCATGGCTTTGGCATCATCGCTTCCTTGAGCTTCTACTATAGAAAGCCTTCTGTTCCACTCTTCTTCTGTTTGTTTCCTAGTTAGATCAAATATTCCTTTGTCTCTTTTGCCTATAATGTTGCAATCATCTTCTGCCATATTTTTATAAGCTCCAAGAGTAGAAGTAGCAGAAAGGGAAACGACTATTTCCAGTTCTTCGTTTCCATCATCTTCAAATTCAAACCATGTTACCAGTTCTCTTCCTCCCATCTCAGGAAAATTCTTCTCTGTGTTGAATTTTCCCCAGAATCCATTGTATTTCTTTTCTCCAAAGTCCTTGCAGCCATATTCCTTTATCTTCTTGCTGAAGTGAATGGAAAAGTAAGTGTAGTTTGTCCTACTCCAGCCATTGGTGATACGATAGCCGCTTACGCATTCCTTGCTATCTACATTGCATTGTGCCCAAAGCGTCTTGCCGTAGTAGTTGTATATTCCGTGCTTGAGGTCCAGGATTATTTTTTGCTTTGCTCCCTTAGGGAAAGTGTAGCGATGTACTCCGCAATGTTTTGTTGCAGTTAGCTCGCATAGAATATCGCTGTCACTAAGCTTTATGCTGTAGTAGCCAGGATTGGCTTTCTCGCTGGTTTTATCTACTCTCTGCCTATAACCATTGTCTGGATTGTCCGCTGTGCCAGGATTGAGAAAAGTCTTTCCAGTGTAAGGCATGATAAGTATGTCTCCCAAGTCACTATGTCCTGTACCAGAGAAATGGGTGTGGGAGAATCCTACAATACTTTTGTCTTTGTACTGATAGCCTGCACAATAGTTATAAACCTCTTTTTGATATTTCCCATACACATTGTGAGGAATGGTGTCGGTATCGGGACTCAGCTGAATACTTCCGTAAGGATAGCATGCCCCAGGAAAAGTGTGCCCCATACCATTTGTTCCGATAAATACATTTACATACTCTATCTGTGCATTGCATACAAATGCTGCTACCAGCAGAGAAGTTAGAATGAAAAGTCTTCTTAGTTGTTTCATAATAGTTCGTTTATTTTAGACAAAGGTACAAAACATTTTCCTTTTTTCTCCCTTGTAGAGAAATAAAACGACATTTCGCTCCAGTAAAACGAGGTTTTATTTTTCTGCAAATCCGATTTAAAATATCTGCAAGTCCGACTTGTAATATTTGCAAATCGGACTTGCAAAACTTTACTTCTTCGTTTCAGCCTCCC
>JAGHSX010000107.1 GCA_018065645.1 Candidatus Scybalousia scybalohippi | reverse complement strand
AATTAGATGTTATTTTGGGATAAGAATTTGGGATGTATTTGGGGCCTGTTTGGGATATATTTGGGAAGGTTTTCACTAAATTTTTCTTCGTTTTCCATTCCTAACATCAAATGTTATTTTCCTAACTCTTCGTTTCAGAAAGTTTTTATTTGATGTTTTTTACAAAAAAAACAGCCCGAAAGGGCTGCTTTTTGGGGTGATAAATTTTTTATAAACCTAGATATTTCTCGAAGAATGCTTGTATTCTTTCTATTGCATGGAGTTTTTTTCCGAGCCTATTGTTGTCAAACCTAGACATAGGAGGGAGGATATTGTCTATCTCTGTGCCTGTTGTTCTCACTTCTCCAGTTCTGAAAGCATTTTCTACAAACTTTAGTGTGTCCTCTTGTCTAAGGTTTTCCTCTTGTATGATTGCTTCAAGGTCTTTCTTCTTTTGCTCTTCCACATATTCTCTCCAAGCCTTGTCCATATTGCTCTGTGCATTAACACTGTCTATGAAAGATTCTATAAGTTCTTTCTTGCTACGCAGTTGTATGCTTGCTCCTATGGCTTTGGAAATATCTACAAGGATTTCTTTGTCTTCGCAGTTGCTGTCGTGGTATTTCTGCACCAGAAGAAGAATATAGTCTATGTTTATCTCCAGCTGTCGTATCAGTTCTGTCTCAAAGACTATGTCGTCGTTGATGTTCACACTCTCTCGTTTCATAGGTCTGTACTTCTCTTTCAAGTCCAGATAGATACTCTGATAGTCTTGGAACTGACGAGGAGGCAAGGTCTTCGGTGTAGTCGTTAGCCTCTGCTATGGTGTTGTATATTTCCATAAGTCTTTATGCTTTTCTATAGTTTTCTATTATCTTTTCCAATTCTTCTATCTTTGCTTGCTGCTCATAATAGTTTTTTATGGCTTCTTGCTTCAAATCCTTGTAGGCTTGTGTGGATTTGTTCAGCTCTTGTTTTAGTAGAGCGTTTTCCTGCTGTAGATTCTCTAGCAGCTTATCTTGTCCATGGCGAAACCCTGTGCGAGCAGCATACATGCGTTCTTTTATGCCTCCTTCTGTCACAAAAGTAGTCTCTAGTGTTTTCAGATAACGGTTGAGCATAGCATCTACCTGATAGCATAGTGTCAACGCTGTGTTGGCAAACTCTTCTTCGCTCCACTGATTGACAAAGGGAAGATAGTCCTTGGCTGTGTTGTGCTGTTTGGTGAACTCTTGCATCTTATTGAAGCGGCTATGTGCTGGAGTCCATAGTGAAAGCTTGTGTGTATGGATAAAGTCTTTGTAGTCCTCTCTAAGCTCGTTGTTGCTAGCTCGTGCTACATTTAGCAGCTTCAACTCCATCTCGGTAGAGGTCTTGCCGTCTTCGGAGCCTTCCACGATGTTTTGCTTGCAAGAACGTGCAGCCTGTATCATCTGGTCAACAGTGCGGTCTCCATATCTAGGAAGAAAACGCTCACAAAAGACAAAGGTAAGCTGATAGAGTACATCAGATTTTTGATATAGTCGCAAATCCTGCCACCTAGCACCAGCACGCAACACTCGTGGCACCCTATCAAGACTATTGTTCCTATCCATATTTTTTTTCTATTTTTTTTATTGTTTATATCTATTTTCTTTTTATAGTTTTCTATAGCCACCTATAGCTATCTATAGCCATCTATATCATCTATAGCTATCTACAGCCACCTACAGCCATCTACAGCCATCTACAGCCACCTACAGCCATCTATAGCCACCTATAGCTATCTATAGCCATCTATCCCTTTCTCTTAAAACTCAAAAGATTATCTCTGTAATACTCATATTGTTTTTTCCTGGCATCAACCTCTGCTGTTAAACATTGAGAAAGCTTATTGATTAGATTATCTAAATTGTCAAGGATGTTTGCAATATTATCTTGTTCTTCCAAAGGGGGAATAGGGATTATTGCTTCTCCAAGGCTTGCTGATGACAATGAGGAAATCTTGCCAGTCTTAGCATATTTCTTCATTTGCAAATGATACTTGTGGGTTCTCAAAAAATGAGAAATATATCTTGGGTTCTGCTCATGGTGGAGAATACAGCAAGCATCATGCACCACAGCAGGCTCATTACCAAGCCAAGCCACACCAATGCCCAAGTCCATATCATTCTCACCAGCACAGACCACCACAACATCATTGGGCTGAGCAAATCTCAACTTACTTGCAAGTTCAGCATCAAGGTAGCCCTTGGTCTTGGTTGCAGTAATGCCATAATAGGTATAGAGGTCTCCATAATGGAAGCAAGGCACACCACTTTCTTTAATATCAGTTCTTACAAATCTTCTGCCAGTCTTAATACTTGCAATATCACTCAACTTCATCCACTCAACATTATTTCTGCCTTCAAATGCAAATAGGGTGGGCAATTTGCTCTTGATAGCATCAATCTGGGTTCTTAACTCATTTTCATGAGCCACAATCTTTTCCAGTCTGGCATTGAGTTCAACAATATCAACCTTCTCCCTTGTGTCCTCTTGTTCAACATAGGATGAAACAGATAGGTTGTAATCACCCTCTGCTATGATGTCATTGCTTACCAGACGGCACTGATACTGCACATCCTTGCGGTCAGCAAACATCTTAACGATATGCTCTATGTTGTCTGGGGTAAGTTTGTTGTTGTTGTTGGTAATCTTCACACACTCCTTGCTGGCGTCTATGAAAAGGGTAGAGTTGTCTTTCTTTGCTTTCTTCAATACCATTATGCAGGTAGCAATGGAAGTTCCAAAGAAAAGGTTGTCTGGCAGTTGTATGATACAATCTACATAGTTGTTGTCTATAAGGTATTGGCGTATTTTCTTCTCTGCACCACCACGATACATCACACCAGGGAAGCAAACTATTGATGCTGTGCCATTGGTAGCAAGCCATGCCAAAGAGTGCATAATGAAGGCAAGGTCTGCCTTACTCTTTGGAGCGAGTACGCCTGCAGGAGCATAGCGAGGGTCGTTGATAAGGGTGATGTCGTCGTCGCCTTTCCATTTGATAGAATAAGGTGGGTTGGAGACTATGACTTCAAAAGGCTCTTCATCCCAATGCATAGGAGATATAAGGGTGTCTTCGCATGCTATGTCAAACTTGTCGTAGTCTATATCGTGTAAGAACATATTGATACGGCAAAGGTTGTAGGTGGTTAGGTTGATTTCCTGACCATAGAAGCCTTGGCGTACGTTCTCCTTGCCGAGTATCTTTGCTGCTTTCAATAGTAGAGAACCACTACCACAGGCAGGGTCATAGACCTTATTGACTTCGGTCTTTCCAAGAGTTGCCAACTTGGTAAGCAGTTCAGACACCTCTTGTGGAGTGTAGTATTCTCCGCCAGACTTTCCTGCGTTGGAAGCATACATTCCCATAAGGTATTCGTATGCGTCGCCAAAAGCGTCTATGGTGTTGTCTTGGTAGTCGCCTAGCTGCATCTGTTGTATTCCACGAAGGAGTTTGACCAACTTCTCGTTTCTCTTGACCACTGTAGCACCCAACTTGTTGGAGTTTACGTCGAGGTCTGCAAACAATCCTTTGAAGTCGTCTTCGCTCTCTGTACCTTTAGCGCTAGCTTCTATGTCTGTGAAGATATGTTCTAGAGTTTCATTAAGGTTGTCGTCTTTGTCGCACACATCACATATATTGCAGAACAACTGACTAGGAAGGATAAAGAATCCTTTCACGTTTACCATTTCTTCTTTTATCTGTTCGGCTATACTATCGTCAAGGTCTGCGTAGTTGAAGTCTTTGTTGCCGCTTTCCCATTCGCCTTTGTTGATATAGTTGGTGATGTTCTCGCTGATATATCTATAGAAAAGTATTCCAAGGATGTAGGACTTGAAATCCCAACCATCTACACTACCTCTCATCTCATCTGCTATTGCCCAGATAGTACGATGTAGTTCTGCTCTTTCTATTTCTTTCTTGTTTTCTGCCATTAGTATGATGTTTTATGCTTTAGTTTCTTTCAAACTAACAAAAATACAAAAAAATATTCATTTTTTTCGGTCATTAAGAAAGGAGTTTGTACATGTGGTGGAATCTTTTGTGGTAAAGTATTCCTGCTACCAGTAGTCCTACAAGGAATCCTGCGAATATGCTCCATGGAGGTAGGTCTATTACAAATCCCAATAGGTATGCTACTCCTATGGCTATCACTAGATAGGAAAAGACTGCATAGAAGAAAGGCTTTGTAACGTCGTTGATAGCTCTTAGGGCGGCAAGTCCAGAGATCTGTGTACCGTCTATCAGTTGGAATATGCCTGCTACTACAAAGAACTGTGCAGCATACTCTACCACCAGACTATCGCTAGAGAAGAGCATAGCTATGTATCTTCCCAAAAAGATAAACACAAGGGCAAAGCAACCCATAATGGAAAGAGTCATCTTCCATCCACAGAAATAGTTAAGCTTCATAAGTTTGAAATCTTTGATACCATAGGCATGGGAGATAAGTACCGTTGTGGCGGCACATATGCCAGAGGCTGCAAGGAATGTGGTGGAGACCATAGTGCTTATAATCTGGAAGGAAGCCAGATGTGTGGCAGATATCCAGCCCATCATAATGGTTATGAAAAACAGAGAAAACATCTCCACAAACATCTGTCCTGCAATAGGAAGACCAGTTTGTAATAGTATCTTGTGCAGATGTCTAGATAGTCTATGTTGTGAAAGAGATTTTATGTAGGATTTGTACTCCTTATTATATATAAGGTATAGGTAAAAAGCTATAGGGCATAGCAGACGGGAGATAAAGGTAGATAAGCCTGCTCCAAAGAGTCCCATGGCTTCACAGCCCAGTTTACCGAAGATGAATATGTAGTTGAGTATAATGTTTAGTACGTTGGAGCTTAGGGTGATAATCATAGCAATCTTTGTATTGTCTATGCCTTCCATAAATTGTTTGAAAGAAAGGAAAAGCATCATAGGTATGAAAGAGAAAGTCACTATAAGATAGTATGGCTTGCAGATGTCTATTACCTGCTGATCTTGTCCAAAATATGGCAACAGAGGCAGAAAGCCAAGCAAGATGCCTACCAATACCAGAGATATTATAGAGTTTAGTGATATGGAGTTTTTCAATAGGCGAGAGACTTTATCGTATTCTTTTCTTGCGAAGCTCTGTCCTGTGAGAGGGGTGAGAGCCATAGATATTCCCATACCTATTACTAACACGTTGTATGTCATACTGCCAGCAAAGGATATACCTGCCAAGGGTATGGTGCCTAGTCTGCCCACCATAAGCGTGTCCACCATCTGCACAAGGCACTGGCCAAGGGAAGATAGCATGATAGGTATTGCTAGAAAAAGATTTTGTTTGTATATGCTTGAGTTTTTCATACAATATATAATATATGTAAAGGTTTTGCAAAATTACAAAAAAAGCCACAATTGAAATAAATTTCTTATCTTTGCAAAGATTTATAAATATAATAATGTATATGAAAAAGAATATTATTTCACTTGCAATCTTGCTTATATGTGGTTTGTCTTTGATGGCTCAGGATTTTTCTGCCGAGATGGTAAGGGCAGAGAGAGAGAATGATACTGTAAGACAGGCTCAGATTCTGGCGCAATGGGAGAAACAAAATCCTAATGATCCAGCATTGTACTACTACTATTTCGACTACTACTATTCTCTAGCGTGGAACAGCGATGAGATACTTACAACAGAAAAACCTGTAAACAAGAGATACTATGAAGTTCCAGACTCTACTGGTAAGGTGGTAGCATATCTTACACAAGGTGATGTAAATAAGGACTATCTTGCCAAAGCTATGGAGAAGATAGACAAGGGTATAAATATGTTTCCAAACTATCTTGACCTTAGATTAGACAAATTGTATGCTTTATGTGTGGACCTTAAGGACTGGGACAAGGCAGAGGCAGAGATTTTGAAAGCTGTGGAATATTCTACTATCATCAACAACAAATGGTATCCTCAGTCTATGGAGGTAAATGAAGAAATGTTCTTGTCTTACATCGTTTCTTTTGAGAATATGATATTCTCTTGCGTTGGTAGTGAACTATATTCAGAAAAAGAGTCTGAACAGTTAGCTCTTCGCACCAGAAAGATAGCAGAATCTGTTCTTGGCTACTATCCAAAGAGCGTGGATAATGTAAACATCATAGGAGCAACTTATTTTGCTTTGAAAGACTACGACAAAGCTCTAGAAACTTTCAAGAAAGCTGAGGCTATGAGCCCAGAAAACGCAGTAGTCTTGCTTAATATGGCTGTTGCCTACGAGGAAAAAGGTGATAAAGATAACGCAATAAAATATTGTAACAAACTGATAGACAATCCAAATACAAGGAAATCTTCTCGATTGTCAGCAGAGCAGATTTTAAAACGTCTAACAAAATAAAAAGAGAGAATGAAAGAGTGGAAATTTTAAAAAATTCTGCTCTTTTTTCTTTTTTTATTGACAAAAAATTGTGAAAAACATTTTTTCTGTCATCAAATGAAAAAAATAGTTCTTTGAAGTTTTAAACCATAAAATTTTCTCATAATATTGTTTTTCAAGGTCTTTTTTATGGTGAGAATTTTTCTGGAAAAAGAAGTGAAAAAAATGAGGGAAATTTTTATCAACGAAAGCCTGTTGAAAAGTTTTTTTAACTTTTTTTGTGCCGAAAATTTGGGAATATTTTCTAAGAAGTTGAGAAATACTATCTTGAGGGATTTTAACAGAAAATTGTTGAAAAGAAAAAAAATCCCTGAAAATTTTTTTGTTTTGAAAAAAAATGTTATAATGCGCTGACAGGGAAATTTTCTTTTTTTTAGATATCCTAAAATACATAAAATCAGAAAATAGAAAACAATTACCAATAAGTTACAAAAAATAACATGCCAGAATAGCCTATAAAATCTCTATACGAAAAGTTGTTGAATCTTGCAAAAAAAAATAAAAAAAATTGCATTGAATAAATTTATAATTTTGCTAACCGAAAAAGAAAGTGAAATTTTTATTACAACGATTTTGATATATGGAGAAGTTAAATTTGCAAAAAGTGTGGGCCAAATGTCTTGAGATTATAAAGGACAATATTTCAGAATCTGAGTTTGTTATATGGTTTAAACCTTTGGACGCTGTTTCTTTGGAAGAAGACTCTTTGACAATAAAGGTTCCTAGTCATTTTTTCTACGAATATATTGAAGCTCATTATATTGACATACTTAGAGCTGCTATCAGGAAAGTTATTGGTCCTGATGCAAAGCTTTTGTATAGAGCCCCTATTGCAAATGTAAACTCCACTTATCCATCTGCCAATAAAGACCTTAAACAAAATTCTCCACAGAGAGTTCCTTTCGTGGTGGATGACGCTAGCATAAAACCTTTGCCTAATCCATTTGTGATGCCAGGCATAAGACCTATAAAGATAGAATCACAGCTTAACGAAAACTACAGTTTTGAAAACTTTATAGAAGGTGACTGCAACCAACTAGCAAGAAGTGCTGGCTATGCGGTGGCTCAAAATCCTGGAACTACATCTTTCAATCCTTTCTTTATCTACTCCAATGTTGGTCTTGGAAAGACTCACCTTGCTCATGCTATAGGTCTTGAGACCAAAAGACTTCATCCAGAAAAGACTGTTTTGTATGTAAGCGCAGACACATTTTTCCGTCAGTTTGTTGAAGCTGCTAAGAAGGGGACTGTCAATGAGTTTCTGCAGTTTTATCAATCAATGATTGATGTGCTTATTATAGACGATATCCAGTTTATAAAGACAGAAAAAGTTCAGGAAGTATTCTTCCAGATTTTCAATGGACTTCATGCTGCAAAGAAACAGCTTATCATCACTTCAGACAAAGCTCCTTCAGAGATAGAAGGAATGGAAGAAAGAGTCCTTTCACGTTTGAAATGGGGTTTGAATGCAGAACTTGGAGTTCCAAATCTTGACACAAGAATCAATATCATAAAACAGAAACTGTTCAACTCTGGAAACGTGAAGATTCCTGAAGATGTTATACAGTATCTTGCCAATGCTGTAAGTACTTCTGTAAGAGAATTGGAAGGCGCTCTTATCTCTTTGCTTGCACATTCTAGCATATCAAAGAAAGAGATTACCATAGACCTTGCAAGACAGATTGTTGACGGATTTGTTAAGAGTAACTCAAGAGAGGTGACTGTGGATTATATTCAGAAAGTAGTATGTGGATATTTCAATGTTTCTTTGGAGAAAGTCCTTTCACAGTCTAGAAAACACGACATAGTGGAAGCAAGACACATCACTATGTATCTGTCAAGAAAGCTTACTTCTTCTTCTTTGACTATCATAGGAGAGAAATGTGGCAATAGAAACCATGCAACAGTATTACACGGATGCAAAGCTGTGGAAAATTCCTATGCAACAGACAAGACTTTCAAACAATGTCTTGACGAGATAGAGAAAAAGATTTTAGACTAAACTACACCAATAAAACTCATTTTTACACAAGAAAGAGAAACAATAACCTTTTAACAGAAAATCATTCTTTTTGTAAAAATAAACAATCCCTTTTAGTAATATAACTCCTTGTTTTGTTTGAAACTGGGAGTTATTTTTTTTAAACTCAAAAAAAAATTGTATCTTTGCAAAAATTAAATTCAAAGAATTATGTACGATATAGCAATTATAGGTTCAGGTCCTGGTGGACACGTAGCAGCAGAAAAAGCAGCTCATTTAGGTTATAAAGTTGTAGTTATAGAAAAAGAAAGACTTGGTGGTATATGCCTTAACTGGGGTTGTATCCCAACCAAAGCTTTGTTGAAATCTGCTCAAGCTTATCACTATGCAGAAAAGGCAGAAGAATACGGAATAGAGATAGTAGGAGAGGTAAAGCCAAACTTTACTAAAATCATAGAACGCTCTCGTGGAGTGGCAGATACTATGAACAAAGGCGTTGAATTTCTTATGAAGAAAAGCAATGTTGATGTTGTTTATGGTAAGGCTTCTTTGACAAAAGACAAAAAGATAGAAGTTGTTTCTGCAGAGGGTACACAGATAGTTGAAGCAGAAAAGATAATCCTTGCTACAGGAGCTCACTCTAGAGTATTGCCAAACCTTCCACAAGACGGAAAATATATCATAGGTTACAGAGAAGCTATGACTCTTCCAGTTCAGCCAAAGAGTATGGTGGTTGTAGGTAGTGGTGCTATAGGTAGTGAGTTTGCTCATTTCTATCAGTCTATAGGAACACAAGTAACTCTTGTTGAATTCATGCCAACAATAGTTCCAAACGAAGATAAAGAAGTTGCTTCTACTCTTCAACGTTGTTTCAAGAAAAACGGTATGAAAGTTTACACAGCTACATCTGTTGATAAGGTAGAAGTTGTAGACAATCATTGTGTTGTAACTCTTAGCGGTAAAAAGACTGAAACAATAGAATGTGATGTAGTTCTTTCTGCTGTAGGTGTTGAAACAAATGTTGCAGACCTTGGACTTGAAAACGTAGGTATAGAACCAGAACGTGGTAAAGTACCTGTAAACGAATGGTATGAGACATCTGTTGAAGGTATCTACGCTATAGGTGACATAGTTAAGGGTGCTGCTTTGGCTCACGTAGCAAGCAAAGAAGCAGAAGTTTGTGTAAAACATATAAAAGGCCTTGAGGTAAAACCTGTAAGCTATGACAATATTCCTGGATGTACATACACAACTCCAGAAATTGCTTCAGTAGGTTTGAATGAAGACAAAGCTAAAGAAGCTGGATATGATGTTAAAGTAGGTAAGTTTATGTACATGGCATCAGGAAAAGCTACAGCAGCTGGAAATAGAGATGGTTTCGTTAAGGTTGTTCTTAACAGAGCAGACAATAAAATACTTGGTTGCTCTATGATAGGTGACAATGTTACAGAAATGATAGAAGAAATAGTTGTTGCAAGAGAAAACAATCTTACAGCACAACAGCTTATAGATTCTGTACATCCACACCCAACCATGTCTGAAGCTGTTATGGAAGCTTTGAATATGGCAATAAACGCATAAGAATAAATATTCAAAAGCAAGGTGTCTGTAAAAGAACCTTTAGACATATTACAAAAATATTGGGGATATTCTTCTTTCCGACCAAATCAGGAGAGGATAATATCCTCAATTCTTTCTGGTAAGGATACTCTTGGTATTATGCCTACAGGAGGAGGAAAGAGTATTGCCTATCAGGTGCCAGCCTTGGCAAAAAGTGGCGTTTGCCTTGTTATAGAGCCTCTTATTTCCTTGATAAAAGACCAGATAGACAACCTAAAGAAAGTAGGGATAAATGCAGTTACGGTCAATCATCTGCAAACACAGGAAGAAAATTTTCCCGCTATAAACCAGTGTCTTAACTATAGATCTAAGTTCTTGTTTGTCTCTGCAGAAAAAGTGGCAGGGGCTGACTTTAGAAGAGCTCTGGTAAATATCAAGATAAATCTTATTGTGATAGATGAAGCTCATTGTATCTCACAATGGGGACATTCTTTTAGACCATCATACGGCAGATTGGGAGAGTTGAGAGATGTTTTTCCTGATGTTCCTGTTCTTGCTTTGACTGCTTCTGCAACAGACAATGTTAAGAAAGATATTGTTAAGGTGTTAAGGTTTAGTACTGTACACCCAAATATTCTTACATCTTCTTTCTTTCGTTCAAACATTCATCTTAAGTTTACCGAGACTTCGGACAAGGTGGAGAAGATTGCTATTACAGCCGATTATCTTGGAGGAAGTGGTATAGTGTATTGCAGTAGAAGAATAGATACAATACTTATAGCCAAAGAACTTAAGGAAAGATTCAATATAGATGCCAAACCATATCATGCTCATTTATCTGCCTATGAGCGTTCCGACACGCAAAACAGTTGGCTGAGAAATGAAACAAGAATAATAGTTGCTACAACAGCCTTTGGTATGGGAATAGACAAACCTGATGTTAGATTTGTTATTCATTCAGATATTCCTTCTTCCATAGAGAGATATTATCAAGAATTTGGAAGAGCTGGCAGAGATGGTTTGCAAGCGTATAGTCTTGTTCTTTACAATAGAAAAGACTTGATTATTCAGCAGACTATAACGGAAAATGCCTATCCTGAAAAGAAAGTTGTGTCAAATATCTACACAATGATTTGTAACAAGGAAAGAATAGCCACAGGAGCGGGGCAGGGAACGTATATTCCTTTGGATTTCAATGATCTTGTAATAAAATCAGGACAAAGCAATACTGCAGTTTACAATTCTTTGAAAATATTGGAAAACGAAGGTTGGATATCTTTGGAAAATAACCAGAAGGTTTCTTCTAGAATAAAGATACTGGTGGAAAATTCTGAGCTGAATACTTTCCTTAGACAATACGAGCAGTATTACTACATTATGCATTATGTGCTTCGTCTTTATCCTACAATTCATCACGATTTTGTTGATATAAACGAGAAACTTCTTGCAGACAACGGAATGGTATCTGAAAAACAGGTAGTGAAAGATTTGACTATGCTGATGAAATACAATATCATTCGCTACGAACATAGAGACAAGGGTGACGGAATAATTCTTCTTAGAGACAGAGCATACAGCGACAGAGACTTGTTTACACACGAGTACTACACTTTGCCAAAGCAGACTACCATAGAACGAGGCAAAAAGATGAGAGAACTTCTCTTGCTTAAAGATTGTCGCTGGCAGTATATTCTCAGCTATTTTGGAGAGCAAGGACAAGACTGTCATATTTGCGATAATTGCAAAAAGAGTTCTTCAAAATAGTGTAAATTCTAATAAATTTCTTAACTTTGCACTCAAAAGGTTTAATAAACTAGTGTATGGTTTTCTTAATTGTACATAATGAGTATAGTAACAAAGGAGGAGAAGAATCTGTTGTTGCTTTCCAGAAAGAACTATTGGAAAGACATGGACATCAGGTAATTCTTTACACTCGCAACTACCATGAAGCAGACAAGTGGTTTATGGGAAAGGCGTGGACAACTATTACTTCTGTGTACAATAAAAGAAGCATACGGGATTTGGAACAAATTATCAAACAGTACAATCCAGAAGTTGCAATAATACACAACGTATTCTCTATTATTTCTCCTGCAATCATTCCATTTTTAAAGAAACATAACATAAAAGTTTGGCAGATAGTACACAACTACAGACTATTTTGCCCTATAGGAATATTCTATAGCAAAGGAGAGATTTGCGAGAAATGCTTGGGAAAAGGCAGAGAATGGAATTGTTGGAAGAATCATTGTACTGGAAACAAGTTGTCTGATCTTACTTTCTCATGGAAATTTTCCAAAGTGAGAAAGAGAAACTACTACAAAGATGTAGACAGATTTTATGTGCTGTCCAATTTGCAGAAAAATAAGATGATGGCTAATTCCATAGCAGAAGAAAAGATATTCTTCTTGCCAAATGCTTATGGAGCAGAAGTAGTTGAAGACAGACAGCCAACAGGAGAAAAGAAATACATAAGTTTCGCAGGCAGACTTACGGAAGAAAAAGGCTTTTACGACTTTTTGAAGATAGCAAAATTGTTGCCAGAGTATTCTTTCTGTGTTGCTGGAGATGAGAAACTTGTAGATAAAAATATAGATATTCCTTCCAATGTGGAATTCAAAGGATTTCTTGAAAAGGAAGAAATGTACAACTTTTACAAATCAAGCAAGGTGCAGTTGTTTCTTAGCAAGTGGTATGAAACATTTGGTCTTGTGGTTATAGAAGCAATGGCAAAAGGAACGCCTGCAATAGTTTATGACGTGTCTGCTGCTGCAGAGATTGTAAAAGATGGAGAAAATGGTTTCGTAGTAAAGACTGGAGATTTGAATGCTGTAGTAGAGAAAATAAAACTTCTTTGTGAGGACAAGTCTTTATATGAAAGTATGAGTATAAGTGCAAAACAAAGGGTAAGAAACGATTTCTCCGTAGAAAAATATTACGAAAGGTTAATGCAAGAAGAAAAATAAATAACAAGATATGAGACACCCATCAGTATCAATAATAACAGTTTGTTACAATGCTCAAGACACTATTGAGGCAACAATAAATAGTGTTAGAAGACAGACTTATGACAATTATGAATACATAATTGTGGATGGAGCATCAACAGATGATACGATGTTGATTGTGGAACAAAATAGAGATGCAATAACTAGATACATCTCAGAACCAGATGAAGGCTTGTATTATGCTATGAATAAGGCTCTTGATATGGCTACTGGAGATTATGTCTGGTTTATAAATGCAGGAGATAGAATTCCACACGCAAACACTTTGGAGAAGATTATGGAATCTTCTTATGTCCTTCAGGATATTTACTATGGCAAGACCAAGATAATAAACAGCAAAGGTAAGGTTATCGGAGAGAGAAGATTGAAACCACCTCAGTATCTTACAAAATACTCATTCCTGTGGGGAATGGTGGTTTGTCATCAGTCAGCCGTAGTTAGAAGAGAAATAGTTGGAAAATACGATACACAGTATAAGATTACTGCAGACTACGACTGGTTGCTTTCAGCCATAGAGAAGGCAGATCCTAACAAGATGAGAAGAAGCCGTAGAACATACAGCTATTTCTTGGCAGGAGGTATGTCAAAAACCAATATGAAGAAAGGTAATATGGAAAGGTTCAAGATAATGGTAAAGCATTATGGCTTTTTCCTTGCTTTCATCTTCAATGTATTTATGACATTCCGCTATGTAAAGGATAGACTTACTCGCAAGAGTATGACTTAATCAAAGAAAAGCAATAGAAACAAAACAATAAACAGAATATTAACACATAAAAAACTAATAACAATATGAAATTACTAGAAAACAAAGTAGCTTTAGTAACTGGAGCTTCAAGAGGAATTGGAAAACAAATAGTTTTGGCTTATGCTAGAGAAGGCGCAATGGTTGCTTTCACAGATTTGAATCGTGATGAATTCATGGAGCAAACAGAAAAAGAACTTTTAGACTTGGGTGTTAAAGCAAAAGGTTATGCTTCAAACGCAGCATCTTTTGAAGATAGCGAAAGAGTAGTAGAAGAAGTTGTAAAAGATTTCGGTAGAGTAGATATTTTGGTAAACAACGCTGGTATTACAAAAGACAATCTTCTTATGCGTATGAGCGAAAAAGATTGGGATGCTGTAATCGCAGTTAACCTTAAATCTGTATTCAACCTTACTCACGCTGTTCAAAAATATATGATCAAGCAAAGAAGTGGTTCTATCATCAATATGAGTAGTGTTGTAGGTGTAAGCGGTAACGCAGGACAAGCAAACTATTCTGCTTCAAAAGCTGGTATCATCGGATTCACAAAGAGTATTGCTAAGGAATTGGGTTCAAGAGGTATCCGTTCAAACGCTATAGCTCCTGGATTCATTATTACAGACATGACAGCTAAAATACCAGAAGATGCTCGTAAGGCTTGGGAAGCACAAATACCTATGCGTAGAGGTGGTCAACCAGAAGAAGTTGCTAAGGTTTGTGTATTCTTAGGTTCAGAACTTGCTTCTTATGTAAGTGGTCAGGTTATCCACGTTTGTGGTGCTATGAACTGCTAGGGAAATAGTATTTTGTTTTATTTTCAAAAACATCAAATGCTGGAAAATTAAAACGAAGAGTTACGCCAGCAAAACGAAGAGTTAGAAAAATAAAACGAAGAGTTATTTCAGTAAGATTTGAAACTGAAAAAATTTAACCCAATAAATAAACTAAAAAAATGGCTAACAAAAAATTTGATCCAGCAATGGCTATCAATAGCGTTGCTGAAATATCTCCTGAAAGAGGAGTAAACCCTAATATTAACGATTCAGCTACATTCACTTTCCCTAAGGGACAGATGATGACAGACACATTCCACGGTGAAACAGAAGGTATGTTCCTTTACTCTCGTCACTGGAATCCAAGTGCAATGTCTCTTTGCAAAGCTCTTGCAGCTATGGAAGGAACAGAAGCAGCATGGTGTACTGGCTCTGGTATGGCTGCTATCACTTGCGCTTTGATGCAATGTTTGAAAAAAGGTGACCACTGTGTTGCTTCTATGACAGTTTATGGTGGTACATTTGCTTTCTTGAAAAACTATATCGTTGACTATGGTGTAGAAGTTACATTCGTAGATACAACAGATTTGGAACAAGTAAGAAAAGCTTGCAAACCTAACACAAAGGTTATCTATACAGAAACTATGTCTAACCCATTGCTTCGTATAGCTAATGTTCCTGAACTAAGAAAAATAGCTGACGAATTTGGCGCAAGATTGTTGGTTGACAACACTTTCACTCCAATGGTATTTTCTCCATACCAATTGGGAGCACACGTTGTTATCTACTCTATGACAAAATATGTTAATGGTAAGAATGACTGCGTTGCAGGTGCTATCTGCTCAGACGCTGCTTTCATCAACTCTCTTATAGATGTAAACAATGGTACAGCTATGTTGTTGGGACCTGTTCTTGATTCATTCCGTTCTACAAGCATTTTGAAGAACCTTTACGACCTTCACATTCGTATGAAGAAACACTCTGAAAACGCAATGTACTTGGCTAAGAGATTCAACGAAATAGGTATCAAGGCTAACTATCCTGGTTTGGAATCACACATAGACCACGATTTGATGGTTTCAGAATACAACGAACAATTTGGTTTCGGTGGTATGATAGCTATCGATTTGGGTACAGCTGAAAAGGCTAACGCATTCATGGAAAAAATGCAAGAAAAAGGTGTTGGTTACCTAGCAGTATCATTAGGTTTCTTCCGTACATTGTTCTCTTGCAGTGGAAAATCTACTTCAAGCGAAGTTCCACAAGAATATCAAGACAAGATGGGTATGAGCGAAGGTCTTGTACGTTACTCTGTAGGTCTTGACAACGATATGTCTATGACATTTGAAAAGATAGAAGAAGCTTTGAAAGAATTGAAATTCATATAATCTGAATAAATAACAAAGCATCATTACAAGGTGCTTCCATTACGTTTTCTTTGGAGGCACCTATTTTTACAAAAAAAATAACATTTAATTAAATACTTAAAAATATGAGAAAATTATTTACAACTTTATTGGCTCTTGTTGCTACTTTATCTGTAAGTGCACAAGTAGTTTACACAGGTTTTGAAAACGCTCCTGTAGTTGTTTCAGGAGATAATATGGAATATGCAATCAACTTCATGGGTGGACAACCAGAATTCATGCTTCAAAACTATTATGGAGAAGAAGTTTTCTTTGGATGTTTTGAACCTGGAACAGCAGTTGTTTCTACACCAGCAGACTACAACGCAAATGTAAACATTCTTAGCGCAAACACTCAGATTGATCCTAACTCTGAATTTCACGGATATAATGAAGTAGAAATGCCTTTCTTTGGTATACTTTACCTTGACGGACAACATACTGCATGGGTAGGTGCTGGAAGAAAATATGTTGGATTCAAATTCACAAATGCTGGACAAACATACTATGGTTGGGCAGAACTTGAATTACCAAATGCTGCAACAATCAAATTGTACGGATATGCATATCAATCAACTCCAAACACACCTATAGTAGCAGGAGATAAAGGTAATGCTTCTATCAATGACGTACAGGAAAACACAATATCTGTTTATCCAAACCCAGTATGTGATGTATTGAATGTTAATGTACCAAATGCTGAAACATTGACTATCACAAACACTTTGGGACAAAGAGTTATGGAAATAAACAACCCTGCAACTCAAATCAATGTATCAAATCTTGAAAATGGTGTTTACTTCCTAAGAGTTAACAACCAAACAACAAAATTCATAAAGAGATAGTTTTTCTTTAAGAATCAAAAGATAAATACTAAGGCGAGGATTAGAAAAATCTAGTCCTCGTTTTATTTTCCCAAAACTTAAAAAGAATAAAGGAAAACCTCGCAGAAAAGTAATAAAAACCATACTTGCAGCGTTATTTTACTGAATAAACTAAATAAAAAAATAAGAATATGTTACTAATAGCAGATAGTGGTTCTACAAAAGTAGATTGGTGTTTTGTTAGAAGCAATGGAGAGAAGACTTATTTCTCAACAGTGGGGATGAATCCATACAATATTGCCCGTGAGGATTTGATAAAAGAAATAGAGACTGTAATGTTGCCAAACATAGATGCAAACGCAATAGAGCAAATGCATTTCTATGGTTCTGGATGCTCAACTCCAGAGAAGAAAAAAGAGATGACAGAAGTCTTTCAAAAATATTTGCCAAAGACAGAAATACACATTGAGGACGATTTACTTGGTGCTGCCCGTGCAACATGTGGTCACAAGAGTGGTGTTGCTGCCATACTTGGAACAGGTTCAAATTCTTGCTTGTATGATGGCGAAAAGATAACAGAAAATCTGCCTTCTCTTGGTTATGTGCTTTGTGATGAAGGAGCAGGAACAAACATAGGTAAACTCGTATTGAGAAACTATCTTCGTGGACAGATGCCTAAGCATATAGCAGAAGAATTTGCAAAGGAAAATCCAGGTTCAGAGGCAGATTTCCTTAATAGATTGTATCAAGGCCCTGTGCCTAATTTCTATTTGGCTTCCTTCGCTAAGTTTGCTATCACAAGACAAAATGATGAATATTGCAGAGGATTGATAATAGAGGCATTTGAGAACTTCTTCAATATGCAGGTAACTCAATACACAGACTATAATGCAGAGCCTATCAATGTAGTAGGAAGTGTAGGTTATCATGCACAAGATGTATTTAAGGAAGTGGCAAAAAAATACAATATGCCAGTCAACAAGGTTATCAAAGCTCCATTGGAAGCATTGATAGAATATCATATAGAAAAATAATAGCAAAACAAATGCTAACTTTTTTCATCAAAACTCTATTTGATTGAAGAATTTATTGTAACTTTGCGTGTTCAAAAATATATTATGGAGATGAATAATAAAGTAGATGTCCTTCTAGGTTTACAGTGGGGCGATGAAGGTAAAGGGAAAGTAGTTGACTACTTGTCAACAAACTATGATATTATAGCTCGTTTTAATGGTGGCCCAAATGCTGGTCATACTTTGGAATTCAATGGAATAAAACACGCTTTGCATATCATTCCTTCAGGTATTTGTCACAAAGAAAAACAAAATATAATAGGTAATGGTGTATTGGTAGAACCTATAATCTTCCTTGAAGAAATAGAGTCTCTGCACAATATAGGATTTACACCAGAGGATAATCTTATCCTTTCAAATAAGGCTCACCTTATTCTTCCTACACACAGAATGATGGATGCTGCCAATGAAAAATCAAAAGGCGACAGAAAGATAGGTTCAACTCTTAAGGGTATAGGACCTGCTTACACAGACAAGATAGCAAGAACAGGTGTAAGAATAGGTGATATCTTTGAACCAGATTTCAGAGAAAAATATCAAAGAGCAAAAGAAAGTCATATAAGACATATAGAATCATTAGGTTTCTCTACAGATGAATTCCAGATTGATGGAAAATCATTAACTGAGTATGAAACTCTATGGTTGGAAGCAATAGAAAAGGTAAGAAAGTTCAATATTATTGATACAGAATATTATATCAACGAACAGATCAATCAAGGTAAACGAGTTTTGGCAGAAGGAGCTCAGGCTACAATGCTTGACATAGACTTTGGCTCTTATCCTTTCGTAACATCTTCTACAACTGTTTCTGCAGGTGTTTGTTCTGGTTTGGGTATAGCTCCTACAAAGATTGGCAAGGTTTTTGGTACAACAAAAGCATATTGTACAAGAGTAGGAAGTGGTCCATTCCCAACAGAATTGTTTGATGAAACAGGCGAAATGCTATGTCAGCAAGGTCATGAATTCGGTTCTACAACAGGTAGAAGAAGACGTACAGGTTGGTTGGATATGGTAGCTTTGAAATATGCTTGTATGATAAATGGCGTAACTGATATTATGCTTATGAAGATAGATGTTATGGATAATTTCCCTACTATAAAGGTTTGTGAAAAGTACAACATCGGTGGTAAGGAAATAGATTATATGCCATACAATATGGAAGCTGAAAAGATAGAGCCAGTATATAGAGAGTATCCAGGTTGGCAGACAAGCGTAAGCAAGATTCGTGAGTTTGACAATTTGCCAGAAAATATGCAATCTTATATACGTTCTATCGAAGAACAGACAGGCGTATCTGTATCTTTGATATCTGTTTCTCCTGATAGAGATGACACTATTTTTAGAAATAAATAAAAACACACAAATATGAAACGTTTGATTTTGACAATACTTGTAGCTGTTACTGCATTGACTGCAAATGCTCAGCAAAAGTTGCGTAAGAGTGAAGTTCCACAAGAAGTGCGTCTTAGTTTGGAAAATACCTATACCGATTACAAATTGGAAGGTTGGTATTTTGAGACAGGACAATATGTTGCCAATATAGACATTGACAACAATATGGGCAAGGTATTCTTTACAGCAACTGGTAACTGGCAGTACACTATATTCAACATAAAGGAACAAGAATTGCCAACATTGGTTGATAATTATTTCATAAACAACTATCCTGGTTATAGAATCAAACAATCTCAATACATAGAAGATGCAAGTGGAGATAACTACTATCGTCTTATAATCTCTATGAAGGGCATTGCTCAGACAGAATATGAAATGATTTTTGATCCAAGAGGTAAACTTACCAAGACTAATGCTCCTGATCCAGACTATGTAAAGAAAGACTACATAGCAAGATTGAATCCAGAAGCTATAGAGTATCGTCAAAAGAAAATGGCTGAAAGGGAAGGTATCCAAGGAGAAGGTATTGAAGTTGATACTGAAAAATCTCAAGCAGAATCTAAGAAAAGCAAGAAAGTTGACCTTTCTGCTCCAGATGCTGTTACTACTCCAAAGATTCCAGATGAAGTAACTTCTGCTTTCAAGAAGAAATTCCCTCGTTCAGAAGTTAAGACTTGGAAACAGGAAGGTGAAGCTTACAGAGCTACATACGACAGAAGAGGAGATGATGCTGAAATACTTATCCAGAAAGATGGTACTATTGTTTCTACTACTACAAATGTAGAACCAGCAAGATACCCTCGTTTGATAACAAAAGACTTAGGTATCCGTTATCCAAAGGCTAAGATATCAAAATTCCAAAAGATAGATTACGATTCAAAGTACAAGAGAAGCGTAACAGAAACAAAACTTGATACATATTATTACATAGAACTTACAGAAAAGATAAAAGGTAAGAGTGACAAGAAACACATAAAACTTACTTATGACAAATCTTACAAGTATCAAGGTTTGGCTGGCAGCGATGATGAATACGCTGAAGATGATGAATAATCAAATCAAGAAATAGACATTGAAAGCACAGAATGTTAAAAAGAGCCTTACTTTAATAACTCTGTTATTATTAGTAGTCTCTGCATCCTTTGCACAAAAGCAAATAGAATATCGTTCGGAGAGAGGTCAGATACGTCCAGAATCTCCGGACGATATTACTCTTATTGACAATGTAGTCTTTGTTCACAATGGTATGACTATGTATTGTGATTCTGCTATCTACAACAAAAAAGATAACTACTTCTTCGCCTATAAAAATATCATAATGGTAGATAAAGGCACAAGGTTGAGTGGTGATGAATTGCAGTACTATGGCAATGACAAGGTAGGGCACTTATATGGTAAAAAGGTTTTATTGGAAGATGATGATGTTACCATGCAGACAGACTACCTCTTACTGGACAGAAATGATAATACAGTAAGATATGTTTCTGGAGCAGATATCTGGGACAAGGAAAACACATTGACAAGTAAAGAAGGAATATATTACATAGATGACAAAATGTTTTATTTTCTTTTCTCTGTAGAAATGACATCTCCTGATGCAGTCATGACTACAGATACGCTTATTTATTATTCCAAAAACAAACAGGCAGATTTCTTTGGCAAAACAAATATCAATACTAATGACAGTATAAAAGTTTTTGCAACCAAAGGTTCTTATAATACAAAGTCAGAAGAAATATATTCCGAGCAGCGTCCTGAAATCTATACCGAAGACCAATACATAACAGGAGACACTCTTTACTATCATAAAAAAGACAAAAGAGGCTATGGCTATGGCAATCTTTATATAAGAGATACTGTGGAGGATGTGATATTGATGTGTGACTCTGTTGTCCTGAATACCATAGACACTTTGTCAGTAGCAACCATTACAGGAAATATATGCTGCAAGCAGATAGATAATGGAGACACATTGTATTTTCATTCAGATACTTTGAGAGTTGAAATGGATACTAGTTTCAGTATTCACGACATCTATGCGTTTTATCATTGTAAGTTTTATCGTCAAGATATGCAAGGAGCTGCAGAATTCTGTCACTATGTGGTGGAAGATTCCATGCTTACAATGTTGATTAGACCAATAATATGGAATGAAGAATCCCAACTGACAAGTGATACTATTCAGTTAGAGGCAAACAAAGATGGAGTTAAAAAGATTTATATGTATCCAAACCCATTGGTTGTGCAAAATTCTGACACTCTTACAGAACAGTATTTCAATCAGGTTATAGGAAAGAATCTTGAAGGCTGGTTTGAGAAAAACAACATAAAATATGCAGAAGTGCAAGGCAATGCACAAATAGTTTATTACCTGTGGGATGATGGTAAAAACAAGAAAGAGAAAGAACTGACAGGTGTAAACATAGGCCAAAGTAAACAACTTAACCTTCATTTCCAGTCTGGAGAGATAAAGAAAATTACAGCTGTTACAAATCCGTATTATTACATAGATTCAGACGAAAATATATCTGAAGAAATAAAAAGATTGAAAGGTTTTGTGTGGAATATTTCCGACAAACCTCTTACTCCTATGGATATATTTATTCACAGACAATGACATTATGTCAGTATAATTAGCTTAGGAATAATTTTTGAGAAATGGGACTATTAAAAAGTAAAAAGAAAACTAAAATGGCAGACAATAAAGAAAAAATGGAAGAGCAGGCAAATGCTCAAAATACAGAGAACATAGAAAAAGAAAACGTGGCAGAACAAGAAACTAAAGAGGAAACTCAAGAAACATCAGAAAAAGAGGAAGATACTGTAGAAAGTCTTGGAAAGAAATTGTTGGATGTAAATGATAAATATCTAAGAATCTATTCTGAGTTTGAAAACTATCGCAAACGTACAAACAAAGAAAGATTGGAAATGATAGAGAATGCAAGTGAAGATATGATAAAATCTTTGCTTCCAGTTCTTGACGATTTTGAAAGAGCATTGGTAAATATGGAGAAATCAGAAGATGAACTTGTAAAGCAGATGACAGAAGGAATGACATTGATCTACAAGAAATTCTATGGTATCTTGGAAAGAAAAGGTTTGAAACCTATCAATGCAAAAGGGGAAATGTTTGATGAAAACCTTCATGAAGCAGTTACTATGTTCCCAGCTCCAAACGAAGAAGATAAAGGAAAAGTTATAGACGAAACAGAAAAAGGTTATTACTTGAACAACAAAGTAATAAGATTTTCAAAAGTAGTTGTAGCACAATAATAGAGAGGTAAGTATTATGGCAAAGAGAGATTATTATGAGGTGCTCGGTGTGTCTAAGACTGCCACAGAGGACGAACTAAAGAAAGCCTATAGAAAGTTAGCTTTGAAGTATCACCCAGATAAGAATCCTGGTGATAAGGAAGCTGAAGAAAAATTTAAGGAAGCAGCAGAGGCTTACAGCGTTTTGTCAGATAAAGACAAAAGAGCAAGATACGACCAGTTTGGAGAAGCAGGACTAGGTGGCGACGGTGGTTTCGGTGGCTTTGGCGCTGGCGGAATGAATATGAACGATATCTTCTCTATGTTTGGAGATTTGTTTGGAGGAGGCAGTGGCTTCGGAGGCTTCGGCGGAGGCTTCGGAGGCAGAAGCGGTGGCGGCTCTAGACGAGTTAACAAAGGTTCTTCATTGAGAGTCAAGATGAAATTGACATTGGAAGAAATAGAGAAAGGTGTTGAAAAGAAGATAAAAGTAAACAAATACGTTCCTTGTCATACATGTAATGGTTCTGGAGCAAAAGCTGGTTCTGGTGTAGAGACTTGTTCTCATTGTCATGGTTCTGGCGTTGTGATAGAAACAAGACAAACTATCCTTGGCGCTATGCAGACACAATCTGTTTGTCCTACTTGTGGAGGAGATGGAAAGGTTATCAAGGAAAAATGTCCAGACTGTCACGGAGATGGAATAGTAAAAGCTGATGAAGTAATTACAGTAAACATTCCTGCAGGTGTTGCAGATGGAATGCAAATATCATTCTCTGGAAAAGGTAATGCAGGAGCAAGAAATGGTATTCCTGGAGATTTGATAGTTTCTATTGAAGAACTACCTCATGAAAATTTTGAAAGAGATGGAGATAATCTTTGTCATCAGACATATATTACATTCCCACAGGCTGTCAATGGTACTACAATAGAAGTTCCAACACTAACAGGAAAAGTTAAGTTCAAGATAGAGCAAGGAATGCCAAGTGGAAAGGTTTACAGATTGAAAGGAAAAGGTCTTCCAGATGTAAACAATTCTTATCATAGAGGAGACTTGCTTGTAAGAGTAGATGTTTGGGTGCCAAAATCTGTAACAAAAGATGAAAAAGCATATCTTGAAAAACTTGATTCATTTGACAACTTCCAGCCAAATCCTAACAAAAAAGACAAGAGTTTCTTTGACAAGATGAAAGATATGTTCTCATAGAATAATGTTTTCATAACTATCAAGAGCAAGGTTTTATAGTGATGAATAAAACCTTGCTTTTTTTGTTTAAAATAAAGTCTTGAATTCTGATAATTTAAAATAATTTCTGCGTTTTAAGCGTTTACTATGTTGTTGTTAAAACTTGAAGATTATGAGAAAAATACTTGTTATTACTATATTGCTCGCTTGTGCTGTAATTATTAAAGCCCAAACTCCACAGTGGAAAAATCCTATAATCAAAGGGTTTTATGCAGACCCAGAAGGTATGATGTATGGAGATACTTGCTGGATATTTCCGACATTGTCCTTGCTGGAAGGTGAAGACTTGACACAAGAATATAGGGACGATTGGCAGCGTAATACAAACGCTATAAATACAGACTACAATCTTCAAACCCACCTTGATGCATTCTCTTCCACAGACTTTGTTCATTGGCAGAAGCATTCTGAAGTTTTGCATATGAGAAATGTATCATGGGCAAAGTTCGCCATGTGGGCTCCAAGTGTCTTGAGAAAAGACGGGAAGTATTATCTGTTTTTCTCTGCGAATGATATACACGAAGGAGAATTGGGAGGAATAGGCGTAGCTGTATCAGAAAAACCAGAAGGACCATATCACGATGCGATAGGAAAACCTCTTATAAGTCATGTTATCAATGGAGCACAGCCTATAGACCAATATGTTTTTCATGATCCTGTTAGTGGAGATTATATTATGTACTATGGTGGTTGGCAACATTGCAATATTGTTAGACTAAAAGATGATCTTGTTCACCTTAGACCTTTGCCTGATGGAGAAATGTATAAGGAGGTAACACCGAAAGGCTATGTGGAAGGTCCGTTTATGCTTTACAGGGAAGGTAAGTATTATTTTATGTGGAGCGAAGGAGGATGGGGAGGCCCAGACTATAGCGTTGCCTATGCTGTAAGCGATAGTCCATACGGACCATTCGAGAGAATAGGCAAGATTCTTGAGCAAGATCCTCAGGTGGCTACAGGCGCTGGTCATCACTCTATTGTCCAGAATCCCAAGACAAAAGAATATTACATAATCTATCATCGCAGACCTCTAGGAACATCAGATGTATCCAAACGTGTTACCTGTATGGATCTTCTGCAATTCACTCCAGACGGTAAAATTCTTCCAGTAAAAATGACCAAGTAACATATTAGTTTTTACTTTAAAGCTTTTACTAACAAAAACATCAAATAAAATTTTCTAAAACGAAGAGTTTTTAGTTTGCAAGTCGGACTTGCAAATATTACAAGTCCGATTTGCAAAGAAATAAGACTTCGTTTTAACAAAATAAAACGAAGTCTTATGCTAGCAGAACGGAGAGTTGTCAATTTAAGAATTTGTTTTGGCAAGATTTAGTAATCACACATATAGACATATGAATAGTATTTACACATGCTAAGAATCAAGCCATTTTTTTACTAAAGAAACTTTTGCTCTACTGATGATAACTTCTGTTTTGGGATAATTTACTATGCGCAGTTTCATTTTTCCCAAAAAGCTAGCAGAAAGAGAGTCTATAGCACCTATATTTACAATATATTGCCTATTTACACGCATGAATCTAGTAGGGTTAAGTTCCGATTCTAATTCTTCTAGTGTCTGAGATAAAGAATATTGTTTATTATTGTTTGTAAAAAGATATACGCATCTTTCAATCAATCCAATATGACTAACTTCTTGAACATTAATTACTCGTAGTTCGTTTCTGTAAGGTACAAGAAACCTTTCACGATAACGCATACCATTCTCTATTAGAGAAGATAACATGGAATGTATGGATTCTGTGTTGGTGCGTTCTTTTACACGAAGCAGGGCTTCGGTAAGTTCTTGCTTGTCAATAGGTTTTAATAGATATGCAATACCATTGTATTTGAATGCGTTGATAGCATACTGATCATATGCAGTAGTGAATATTACAGGTGTATTTTCTGGAGCATATTGTAGAGCAGAAAAACTAACTCCATCACCCAATTGTATGTCTGAAAGAATAACATCAGGCATGACACTTGTTTTTGAAAAAAAAGAAATAGTTTCAGTATTGCTACTTGTTATAGACAAAACTTGTGTATCTATTTCTGTTATTTCATCCAATATTCTGTTTAAACGTTCAGCATTATTGTATTCATCTTCTATTATTAGTATTTTCATAGTATAGGTAATGATACTAGGTAATAATTTTTTGAATCTTCTATCTTTATATTATCTCCAGAAAGAATAGAGTATCTTTCTTGCAGATTATGATTGCCTAAATTGGTAGATGATGGATGGTAGGAAAGTCTGTTTTTAGAGTTACTTACACAGATTCTATGTTTGTCTGTAAATATCGTAATATTAAGTGGTTCTTGTTTTGTATGGACATTGTGTTTCAGGGCATTTTCTACTAGCATCTGTAATGAGAATGGTGCTATATTACCATTCAAACAACGAACTTCTTCTGAGATAGTCAAAGAGAAACTATCTCCAAATCTATTTTTCAATATATTAGTATATTGGTCAAGAAAAGACAATTCATCCTTTATATGAACAATATCTTTTTCTGAATTGTTGAGACTATATCTGTAGACCTTTGATAAATTCATTAAAAAAATTTGAGCTTGCTGAGGATCTTCTTCAATTAGGGAAGATAGAATGCTGAAATTATTAAATACAAAGTGCGGATTTATTTGATTTTCCAGCGATTTTAGTTTGAATCTATCTCGTTCTCTCTGTATCCGGGTGTAAGACTTCCAGTAAAAAATACTTACTACCAATGAGATTAGGAAGCAAATACAATAGTCTATCAACATCTCTCCGAAAGAGAAAGGCCAGAAATATCGTAAATCTCCATCTAAAATAATCCACATTGAATAGTATAGTAATAGTGCCAAAAATCCTAACAGACCGATTTTTGCTAGTATGTGTATATTCTTTCTCATCAGTTTCTTCTTTTTATTTGATATTTACTTCCAGTAAAATCATTCTTTTCTATGGAATTCTGCATGGTATTTTCCATATATTTTTCTTTTCTGCCCCCAAATGAGTATGATATTCCTAATGTAATATTTTGCATAGAATCTACATATCTAGAGATATTGGTAAAGCCTTCTGCTTTGGAAACAGATTCCCATACTATCTTACCTCCATTACCAAGTCCTGTAGCAACAGATATCGCAACATTACATCTATCTTTACAAAAAGAACGTGTGATAGAGGTACTTAGTATTGTAATACCTGACTCGTAACCTTGTAATGTGTAAGTCTTAGATAACAATTCCAGATTTGTAGTCCATTTTATATTCCAAGGAAGATTCTGTTGAAATCCTATATTTGTATTTCCATGAAATCCATAGTTGCGCATAGAAATATCGTTGCTTTTTATTTCACTATATCCACATTCTCCGTTAATCATAAATTGGGAATTATTACCTATGCTCCATAAAACGTATAAATTCATTGCCGTAGTATGATTGATAGAAATATTACCGAAAGTTGTGTTTATTCTATCTTCTATTAGTCTTGAATATTGAGTAATACCATCATTGCTCCATTTGTGTGAAAAGCTTAGGCGTATAGATATATTATCCAAATGTGAAGTATAAACCAAAGATAGATGATTTAGGTGCTGAGCTTTTAGATTAGGATTACCATAGAAAATATAACTAGGATTAGAGGTGTTTACATATGGATTAAGTTCTTTTATCTGTGGTCGGCGGATGCGCATATTGTAATTTAATCCTAGTATATGTTTGTTGTTTGTTCTTTTTGTAAGAGATAATGCTGGTACTAGGTCCCCATAGTCGATAGTAAAATTACTTCCATCTCCTTTGATTTGAATAGATTTTTGCCATGTATATTCATAGCGTAATCCTCCTTTAAGATTAAACGAATTCCACGTAGCATTCCATTCTTCATATAAAGCTACAATGTATTGATTTTCTCTATAATTAACACTTTCATCAGCAGATTCTATGTAATCAATTCCATCAATAATCATCTTTGATGCATTACTTTCTCCAAAATCAGCTACCATCTTAACACCTGTGTTTAATATATGATGCTCAGAAAAAGGTATGGAAATGTCTGTAATAAGGTTATGTGATCTATTGCGGTCAGATACTTCTATCTTGTTATTTTTTATTGTAGATAGAATACTTTCAGAAGGTGTAATTGAAAAATTATTGTATCTATTTTCTATAGTATTTATGCTAGGATTATGATTTACTTGATAATTTATGCTTAAATATCCACTGTTGCTTAATTGTTTTTGATAACTAATACAACCATCAATGGATAATTCTCTTTCGTTCACCATATTCCATCCTCCAAATGTTGTGCTATCACTCCACACCGAACTAAAGTAATTGTAGAATGGATGGCCTTGATCTTTCATTCCAAAACAGTTTATAGATAAATTTGTGTGTATGGATTGATTAGACGCTATTTTGTAATCAATGTCCAATAATCCTATGGCAAAAGGCATTCTAGAAGTAGATGATTGATTCATGTATTGATAATAAGTATTATTGGTAACTTCAGAACTTATGATAGCATCAGGAGAATATGTGTATTCTCCATTTAGATTAAGATTCCAAGACCATCGTTCTTTTTGAGACGATATATTGGCATCTAAGCCCCATGTTTTCAAGCCAAGTGTTGTATGTAGGGATCCGTATGTAGCAGATTCTATATTTTTATATACAGAGG